>CBDTVC010000237.1:0-5287 GCA_965363925.1 uncultured bacterium
TTTCCAGCTGCCAACGGAAAGCTTGCTGAGCCGTCGAAGCTTCACCCTGACGCATTTCGAAATCCAACCGGTGGTGTACTGGTGATCGAATGAAAGTGAAATCTACAGGCGTGGCTCTCACCGGTGCGATTCTGGTGTTAGTCGGATCCACAATCGCCGCTCTGTTTGTTGGCTCGGTTCGCCTACCGTTCGGAGATGTTATTGCGGCGCTTGCTTCCGGCCCGGGCACGTCCGACGGTAGTGTTGACACCATCAACACGATCATATGGAAGCTCCGCTTTCCGCGGATAATCCTGGCCGCGGTTGTTGGCGGCGGCCTTGCAATCGTTGGCGTCGCAATGCAGGCCTTGGTCCGCAATCCTTTGGCTGATCCGTATGTACTCGGTATTTCCAGCGGAGCGGCAGCCGGCGCATCGCTGTTTTACATGGGCTTTCTCCCACCCGTTATTGCCGCCGCCTTGTCGATGCCGGCGGCCGCATTTATCGGAGGGTTGCTCACAATTCTGCTCGTATTTGCTGTGGCGAGAACCGACGGCAATGTTTCAGTTGCGCGGCTACTTCTGGCGGGAGTTGCACTGTCAGCATTGATGGCCTCCGTTGCTTCCTTTGTTACGTTTTCTTCGCCTGATCCTAACAAGATGAAGGGCGTCCTCTTCTGGTTACTCGGCTCGTTTTCCGGTGCCACGTGGAGTACGCTGGCATTGCCTGCAATGGCCGTCACATTATGTATCGTGTTCATGATCATATATGCGCGACCGCTGGACTCACTACTGCTCGGCGAAGACGCCGCACAATCGTTGGGTGTAGACGTGGAGCAACTGAAGCGGTTTCTCTTTGTTCTTTGCGCACTCGTGACCGGCTTTCTAGTAGCCGCCTCCGGCACAATAGGTTTTGTGGGCCTAATCGTGCCCCATGGCGTGCGGACGGTGGTCGGCATCGCGCACCGAAAGGTTATTCCGCTTTCTTTCCTCGCGGGCGCAGTATTTATGATTTGGGCGGATGTTCTGGCGGCGACCTTGCTACGTCCAGTTGAGTTCCCCGTCGGTGTAGTCACCGCGCTTGCCGGGGTTCCGTTCTTCCTCGTTTTATTGCGTACTAGCCGATATCAATTTGGATGAGGGATACCGAAATGTCGCAACTTGCATCGAGTCCAGTCGGATGATTTTACCCTCTTTTCGATCCGTGCCCGGGCATTCGGAACTGCCCCTGGAAGGAGAAGACACTGTTTACCCCGTTTTAGAATTGGGCCTCGTTTCGCAATTTGGATCGGTCTAAACTCTTGATGATTCGGATCGTATACTCTGCAGGAAACGGCGCCACGGGACGACCTTACAATTGAGACAGTTCTTCTGCGCCAGACGAAAAGTCAGCTCATCGAGCTGCGCCCCCAATTTTTGTCCAAAGCAAATGTGTTCAGATGCAGGAAATTGTCCTGACAGAAAGTAGTGTTGGCGCCACCGAGGGTGTTCGATCTGGCGCCACCAAGTCTTCGCGCGTAAGTCTTTCGTCGATTAAGTCACCCGTCGCGGATGAATTAAAGACGTTCAAGAAGTACTTCCGGGACGCAATGCGGTCGGATGTCGGTATCCTTGATAAGATTACGCAATATGTATTGCGTCTAAAAGGCAAGCAGATTCGGCCGGTCATTGTATTGCTGACGGCAAAAGCCTGTGGGTCGGTATCAGAAGTGTCTTACCGTGGTGCTGCCTTGGTTGAATTGCTTCACACTGCGACCTTGGTACACGACGACGTTGTTGACGAAGCGGAGCGTCGGCGAGGGATGTTCTCGATCAACGCCCTGTGGAAGAACAAGATCGCAGTCCTGATGGGCGACTTCCTGCTCAGTCGGGGCCTGCTCATGTCGCTTGAACACAAGAACTATGAACTTCTTCACGTCATGTCGGACGCCGTGCGACGCATGAGCGAGGGAGAATTGCTGCAGATCGAAAAATCTCGTCGTCTTGACATCGACGAGGCAACGTATTTTCGAATCATTTCGGACAAAACCGCCTCTCTATTTGCCGCCTGCACGGCCTCTGGAGCGATTAGCGCAGGAGCATCAGACGAACGGGTTTCCGCCATGCGCACCTTTGGCGAAAAGGTTGGTCTTGCGTTTCAGATTCGCGACGACCTGTTTGATTATGGAATACGGGACGTCGGCAAACCGCTCGGAATAGATATCAAGGAGCGGAAAATGACCCTTCCCTTAATCGTTGCTTTGCGGGATGCCACGAAAAAGGAAAGATCAGCCATTCTGAAAATTGTTCGCAGCAAGAAGAAAACTAAGGCTGATGTGAAGATCGTCACCGACTTTGTACACCAAGGAGCAGGATTGGACTATGCCCGCCAAAGGATGTACGATTTCGCAGATGAGGCACGAGAATTGCTAATTGGGTTGGATGATACTCCATCTCGGCAGTCGCTCGCAGACATCGTCGACTACATTGTCGCTCGTAATATTTGACGACCGACCTGTCCCTCCATTAGTATAACATTTTCATGTCAAGCGTCCACCTCCTCGGCACCGGCGGTGCAGTAACGGATCGACACCGAACTACCACGATGCTTGCGTTTACGGACGCCGCTTCGACGTTCCTGGTTGATTGTGGCGGTGATACCATGCAGCGAATGTTATCGGCCGGAATCAACCCGGACACCGTGTTTGCTCTTGTGATTACCCATACTCATCCTGACCACATCAGTGGTTTTCCGCTTCTGATGGAAAAGCTTTGGCTCCACGGTCGCCGCCGAAAACTCCCGGTCTACGGATTGCAGGAAGTCATTGACCTGGCCAAGCACTTATGGGAAGCGTTTGAGATGGCCGGTTGGAAAGACTTCCCGGAAATAGAGTGGAACGTGATTCCACACGAATCCGAAGCGCCGGTGTTTGCAAATCACGCGTGGAAAGTCACCGCAAGTCCCGGCAAACACAGTGTTCCGGTAATCGGCCTCAAGGTTGAAAGTCGAACCAGTGGGCAGTTTGTCGTGTATTCTTGCGATACGGAACCATCTGATTCCATTGCTGATCTTTCGAAGGGCGCGGAGCTTTTACTGCACGAAGCGAACGGGGCGAGTCCAGGACATTCGTCTGCTGAGCAGGCCGCTCAGATCGCGGCCGATGCGCGTGCAAGGAGCTTGGTTCTCGTACATTTGCCACAAGGTATGGATGAACGAAAACTGGAAGGCGCGCTAGCAATCTTTCGGGAGACGCGTCTGGGTGTCGAACTCGGAGAATACAATTTCTAGGCGTTCGATGATCACTCAACGGTGTGAGCCAACGAGACGACGGTGACGCGCCCGCAGAACAGTATCACGTCTGAATTGCGCCGGTTGAGAATGGTGGAAGATCCGGATTGTGGTCTGCGGCTTCGATCCCGACACTAATCCATTCGCGGGTTTGGGCGGGATCGATAATTTCATCTACCCAAAGACGAGCAGCAGCATAATAGGGTGAGGACTGTCTCGAGTAGCGCTCTTCAATCTCGGCAAGCAGCTCGTCTTGTTCCCTTTCCGAGAGTTCCTTTCCCTGCTTTTTTAAACTTCCCAGCTGAATTTGGAGTAGCGTTTTTGCGGCCTGCGAACCGCCCATGACCGCGATCCTGGACGACGGCCACGCAACGATCAAACGCGGATCGTACGCCTTCCCACACATCGCGTAATTGCCTGCGCCATACGAATTGCCAACGATCACGGTGAACTTCGGCACGACCGAGTTGGCAACGGCGTTAACCATCTTTGCGCCGTCTTTGATTATTCCGCCGTGCTCAGATCGGGTACCAACCATGAATCCTGTTACATCTTGCAAGAAAACGAGTGGGATCCGTTTCTGATTGCAGATCATAACAAAACGCGCAGCCTTGTCGGCGGAATCCGAGTATATCACGCCGCCCACCTGCATCTCGCCAGACGCATTCTTGACGACAGAACGTTGATTCGCAACAATGCCCACGCTCCAGCCATCAATATTTGCGTACCCCGTCAGAATCGTCTTTCCATAGTCAGACTTGTACGGTGTCCAGCTTCCCTCATCAACCAACCGGGCAATCAACTCCAACATTTCATAGGGTTGATTCCCCGCAACCGGCATAACGCCGTACAGTTCTCGCGGATCAAATGCGGGTGGCGTTGGGGCGCGACGCGTGAGGCCCGCTTTGCGGGCAGGGCCAAGCTGTTTAACAAGGCGGCGGATTGTTTCTAAACACGTTTTGTCATCGGGCATCCGATAGTCTGTGACGCCCGAAATTTCCGAATGCGTTTGCGCACCACCCAATGTTTCGGAGTCAACCTCTTCGCCAATTGCTGCCTTCACCAAATACGGACCAGCCAGAAAAACGGAACCGGTTCCGTCAACGATCAACGCTTCGTCGCTCATGATTGGTAGATACGCACCACCAGCAACACAGCTGCCCATTATTGCTGCGATTTGCGGAATACCGCGGGCTGACAGAACCGCATTGTTTCTAAAGATCCTTCCAAAATGTTCTTTATCAGGGAAGATCTCGTCCTGCAATGGAAGGAAGACGCCGGCTGAGTCTACGAGGTAGATTATCGGCACATGGTTTTCAAGCGCAATTTCCTGAACGCGGAGGTTCTTTTTTGCTGTAATCGGAAACCAGGCACCAGCCTTGACGGTCGCGTCATTTGCAACGATTAGGCAGAGTCGATCTTCAATGCGTCCGAAACCAGCAACAACGCCCGCCGCTGGACATCCACCCTCTTCTTCGTACATCCCGTCGCCGGCGAACACACCCAATTCGAGAAATTCCGAACCGTCATCAATTAGTCCCTGAACTCGCTCTCTAGCCGTCAGTTTTCCACGGGAATGTTCTCGATCTATCCGCTTCTGTCCGCCACCAAGAAGCACTGTCTGGGTACGTTCGCGAAGCTCTGCGAGGAGTTGGCTGTAAGCAATCAGCCTTTCCTGATATGATTTCTTTTCAATTGCGGCATCGGTGCCGATGTTGGAATATTCCATTCGACTCAGTTTGGCCACGAGATGCTTGGAAGGATATAGATAGTGGCACCAGGCCAACGACAATTTAATCAGTAACGAAAAGGCCCGGCACAATGGCCGGGCCTCTTTTTCAAGCTTTTGCGTCTGAAAACTCTCAGACCTGCGATGCTGCGGGAATCGATTACGACCAGTCCGCGGATGCTCAAGGCGGACTATCGTTCTTTCCTAGCAACTCATCAACTCATACCGAGTAAACTATTGAGATCCAACGACTTTCCAGCCTCGCCTCATGTACGATATCAATACAGTACATCAGGTCCTGATCTTCCCGAG
>CBDTVC010000238.1:0-5282 GCA_965363925.1 uncultured bacterium
TTCCGATTCAGGACAATCGGGTCATGTACTTTAACTACGGCCATTCGACACGCACGCCACATCCGACATTTGTTTACACCGGACTTGACCCCTTCTTCCAGGACCGGTCTTTCTTTGCCGACCTGGGCAACCCAGATCTTGATCCCGAAGTCGACGTCTCATATGAAATTGGATTGCGCAATCAATTCTCGAGCAACGATGTCTTGAACTTCGTAGCATTTTGGCGTGACAAATTCGACTTTATCACGGTCGAATCTGCCGTGATAAAAGACCAGACGGGACGAGAAACAACGCGCGCTTTTCGCGTCAATGGAGACTTTGCCAGGGTCCGCGGCATAGAGCTCAGTTACATTAAGAGAATTGGTAGCTGGTTCGAAGGCTCAGCCTCTGGTTCGTTTTCGAAAGCCACCGGCCTAAGCTCGACGAATAATGATGCACTCGCACAATTCCTCGCCAACGGTGACATTGACAATACGTTCGAAACCCCGCTCGCCTGGGATCGTCCGATTGACCTCAAGTCCAGCGTAACGTTTCGAAGTGGTGACACGCAGCCGTTCGGACTTCGAGCGCTAAATCAATTCTCGGTGTACCTCTCCGGTAACTTCAGGAGCGGCCAGCGCTATACACCCGTCGAATTTGTGGGTCGTCAACAGAATCCGATTACTGGTGAACGAGACTGGCGTCCGATTTATGAGACTGTTCAAGATCCCTCGTTGGTTTTTTCCAAAACCGGTGCGCCGTGGCTTTGGTTCGACATGAACATTCAGCGTCGGATTGTCGTGGCCAAATCCGACATCCGGATTACGCTCGAGATCACAAATGTTCTTAACCAGAAGAATGCGGTGATAGTCAACCCGGTCACCGGCAAAGGGTATCCAATCGTGGATGAGAACACAGATTATATATCGTTGCGTGACAACCCGGACTACGACGTGCGCAGCGGAACCCGTGACCCCCGTTATGAGGACCCGACTACGACTGGCCTTCCTCCCTACAACCCGGCACGATACCTTCCGCAGCGACACGTTCTACTTGGAATATCGTATCGGTTTTGAGGCCATCGCAAATCAAGCATAATCCCAATCAGACAACCGAATACTGACGCAAGTCTCCGTTGAAGTCTAATCGAAAATATCGTTATGCCAGCATCCCCGGTGGATTCACAATTCGCTGGAATGCCCTTGTAGTACTTGCTGCTCTGACTGCCCTATCGTTTGGGCACGCGCCAATTGCGCAGGCACAGATTCTACCGTCGTTTGGCGGTGACCGCGCTGGTACGTCGGGCTTTCAGTTTCTCAAGATCTCTGTTGATCCACGAGGAAACGCGATGGGAGAAAGTGCGGTCTCAAATGCAATCGACGGCAGTGCCCTTTTCTGGAATCCGGCGCTCGCGAGTCAAATATCAGGGCCGCAATTGTCTCTGCAACATTCCGCATACTTCTCGGATGTTTCTCTGCAATACGCAAGCTTGATCTACCCGCTGAGGAGCTTGAACCTGACGGTTGGTGCGAGTCTTGTAACGCTTAATTCCGGGTCCATGGATGTCACAACGGAGTTTGAACCGTTCGGTACTGGAGAGACATTCAACTACTTTGACGTTGCCGCTGGCATCACACTTTCGCAGGCTCTAACGGATCTCTTCAGTTACGGTGTAACGGCGAAATATGTTAGAGAGAGTGTAGCCGAGATATCAACAAGCACTACGCTTTTCGACCTTGGCGTCTTCTACCGTGTTGGTACCACCGGTGCCCAAATGGCCGTAGCGCTAAAGAACTTTGGTCCGAACGCCAAACCGTCTGGAAGTATTGAACGAACGGTTATTGGGGATCCTACGACACGGACCGAAACACTATTCGAAACGGTCACGCCGCCGACTACATTCCTGATGGGATTCTCATACACGCTATGGAACGATTCTCCCGACAAATCGCTCCTGATGTCGGCGCAGCTTAACAACCCGAATGACAACGCGGAGAATTGGAACTTTGGTGTCGAATACACCTGGCACGAATTGCTCCATCTGCGTGCCGGGTATCGTTTCGGATTGGACGAGTATACACTTCCGAGTCTTGGCGCTGGAGTAAAGACGGATCAACTCGGACCAACGCTGCAACTCGATTACGGATTTAGCCAGCTTGAACGGCTCGGAACCGTGCATCGTGTTGGACTTAATGTTTCGCTTTAGTGCAGATGACTAAGATTTGAACCAATTGAATCAATCTAACCACATTGCTTGTTTCGTGACCGACGTTGATCGCGCCACGACGGACGATTCGAACCGCGTTGTTGGTCTGGGCACATCCGACTGTATCGACTCCCAAACGGGGCGTTTGTCAGACTGTTCGCCGAGAGGCCAGTATCTCGCTCGTGTCATGGGTTGGACGGGAATATCAATTCGTTGGACTCGACCGTCGTTTTGGGCAGGTGCGTTGGCGATTCTTCTTCTGGTCTCCGGTTGCGATGTATTTGGCTCGAAGGACGACGCAACGACCGACGAGATCTTCGACGCTGGTCGCTCAGATATTGCCTTACTCGATGAGGTTGAGTACGTGGCTCTGTTCCCGTTCTTTACCCAATCCTCCGACGCCGGAACGTTCGACGCCCCTACAGACGTGTATGTCGGCTACGACGAGTTCATTTATGTCACCGACTCCAGAGGTTTACATGTCCTGGAGGAGTCGGGACGCTCAGCAACATTCTTCGCGATCCCTGGTGGAGCAACTTCGGTTATCCAGGATCGACTGCTTAACGTTTACGTGACGGCTCGACGCGATACGATTGTGGCGGGCCAGACCTGGAACCTCCCAGTTGTCATCAAGTACGGCGGGATCGCTCGTGGCGCGCGGACCATCCGGAACATTCTGTGGCATCCGTTTGATGATGATACTCGTTCCAGACGCGATCCCGAAGCAGCTGATGAACTGGTCGAATTTACCGGTGTTGCGGTACTAGCAAACAACCATGTCTACGTGGCCAGACGCGGCCCCAACAACAATGCTGCCAGCGTTCTTTCCCCGCATAACAGCTTGCTTGAATTCAATACGGAAGGATTTAACGTTCAGCGACTACCACTAAATCCGACGCTTCCGAACCTGCGATCATCCGTGTCTCCAGCGGATATTCTGACGTTTGTGCATCCACCGCAGCGTGAATCGTTTGGGCTCGACCGTAGTTTCATTATTGCACAGGGATCAACGGATGGCACGCCGCTCCAGTTCTCCGTCTTGTCACTAGTTGCATTCGAGACAACGGACGGGATTGAGTACCGACCTGATACGCAAAAGCTGCAGGCTTCATCGTTTCCAGAAAGAGGCGACGGATTCCTGTACGACGAATTCAAGTTTGAACAGCCAAGCGACTTGGCTTATGCGGGCGATGCCTCGCAATACATTTTTGTACTTGATTCCGGTAAAGACAGCTTGTTTGTTTTCACGTCGACTGGAATAGAAGGCGTTTCGGCGCCACCTGGCGCACAGAGCACTGTTCCCGTAGTGGTTTCGTTTGGTGGAACTGGTGACGGGTCTAAGCAATTCAACTCACCACAAGGAGTTGCCTATGCCAACCAGATCGTATACGTCGCGGACACTGGCAACAACAGGATCTCGAGATTCCGACTCAACACGGACTTTGAGTGACGTTGGAGTAAATCCGTACCAGTAACAGTTCAAATGGTCGAAAAGGCTTGAAGAAAAATCACCCAAATGCTTCAAGTTGCGGCTCATTGCTGTTCGTTCTGGCGTTGACACTTATCGCTCCGACTGGTCTTTTCGGTCAGTCGATACCAGCTAAAGGCACCGACAATACATTCGAAGTTGCGACCTGGAATATCGAATGGTTCGGATCTGCAAACGGACCCACGAACAATGAACTGCAGTTCTCAAACGTCTTAAAGATCATTCGGTCTGCGGATATTGATCTTTGGGCTCTACAGGAAATCGTAAACAAATCTCTCTTTGCCGATTTGCTTGATTCGCTGGGAACTGACTATAGCGGCACACTCGCGACGTATCCGCAACAACAAAAAACAGGCTTTCTGTATAAAACGGATTTGCTATCGGTCAACGACGTGCGCCACGTGCTCGAGACGTTTGACGACGATTTTGCTGGTAGGCCACCGTTGCAACTCAAGGCGACTGTGGCGACAAATCCGGTGCGAGAGATAACGTTTATCACGATTCACATGAAGGCGTTTTCGGATTCCGATTCGTACGAAAAACGCCTGCAAGCATCGGGGCGGCTGAAAAATCACGTTGATTTTACTTCTCTTGGATCCGAAAACGTAATTATCCTCGGCGATTTCAACGACCTTCTTTCGGGATCCATTACAAACAACCAGACATCTCCCTACTCGAATTTTGTCTCCGACTCAGGCGGCTACCTATTCCCAAGTTCAGACCTGCAATCAACCGGCAGAAGTACGTATTGCGGTAACAACTGCTCGACCGGTTCCGCCATTGACCACATTCTCATCACCAACGAGTTGTTTGGCGCATACATCGACGCATCAGTTGACCACTATGATGAGCTGCTGTCGACCGTCGCATCGTATCTGAATACAACGTCGGATCACCTGCCCGTGTTTGCAAGTTTCCAGCTAAACAGCGGTACAGGAATTCAGGTGCCCGCCTTGACGGCGAGATCACTGGACATCTACCCAAATCCCGCAATCGATAGATTTACTATCGAGATTTCTAAGCCCGGGTTTGAAGTCGAGGCCAGGGTCTTTGATCTTCTGGGTCGCGAAGTCTGGGGGACGAGACTCGCCACACAAGGCCAGTCGTCACTGGCAATAGAGGTGGGTCTAGAGGGGCTTGTCAGTGGACGCTATTTCGTTCACGTCACGACGGCCGACGAAGTGATTGTGCAGACCGTAGTTCTCCAATAGCCGCAAACCGGAAAGCTCCGGAACGACATCGTCGCCGGAGCTTCTGGAAAAGTGTTACTGCTCCAGCTACGCTGGATCAGTTCTCCGTTGTCTTCTGATTGTATTCGAACCAGATCAACATCGCGTCTACGTTTTTCCCGAAAGGGCAACCTGCCTCCCGGTACTCTTCGAGCGCGGTTCTGAAGAATGTTGTCAGGAATCGGCGTAGATGCGGAGCATTTCCACGTCGAGTACTGCTTTGTGGTTTATAGTCTTCGTTGAGCATTACTAACTATTCAGTTTAAACGCGATAGAAAGTTTATCGGCATTCACCCCGATTACTATAGAAGTTGATCAACACAAAGCTATCGTATCACCGTTTGGGCTCGTTTGCGACGATTTCGGATCGCATGTCTAC
>CBDTVC010000239.1:0-5270 GCA_965363925.1 uncultured bacterium
CCTGACAGACCAGTTCGGGTTTCTCGCGGTTGCAATGCACCGGTGGGGTACCGGTGCTTAAAACATGCACCGGTGGGGTACCGGTGCTTAAAACCTGCACCGGTGGGGTACCGGTGCTTAAAACCAGCACCGGTGGGATACCCGTGCTTAAAACCAGCACCGGTGCAGAATTGGTGCCTTTACGTTTTCCCGAGAATCCGTCGACAAGCATCGCTTGGGCTAGTCCTTGGACCGATGCACTATCCATCCCCGCTGCATCATAGAACCGCTGTGTTCCGGCCCGAAATAAGCGGGAATGGATTCTAAATCTCCATTTTCGGTTTGCCCTAGAATATTGAAGTGTAGATGTGGAGTCGACGTAAATCCAACGTTCCCAGATAATCCGATTGGCTGGTTGACGGTGACCTGATCACCGACAGACACAAGCGAGCCGCTTTCCTTGAGGTGCACATATTGCGTGTAGACACCAAAATCCGGATGGTAAAGCGTAATAAAGTTTGCGTAGTCACGTAGCCTACGATCATTCCCTCCTTGTGAGTAGCCATCAACCACGCCAACCACTACGCCATTTTGAGCAGCGGTTACGGTATCTCCGATGCCAAGATTGAAATCCAGGGCATAGCGCGAAAATTCTGATTGATGCGAAAACCCCCCATTGTAGCCTTGAATCACTTTGTATCGCAGGCCTTTTGGCCAAGGAAGGTACATCGTCACTGAATCTATCTTTTGAACCCCTCCAAACGTTGACGAAAAAACGACATCTTCTAATGTCCACTCCGATGAACCAACAACGATACTTGTGTCCAAGGATTGAAGCGGGAGAATCATCGTCTCCAAAACGGGTTCATCATGAACCCGAACCCAATTCTTCGTCGGTGAAGGATTATTAGGCTTAATGACTAGATGTAGTGTGTCGCCACTGCGAGAAGAATTGTAGTCGATCTGGTATTGTGGAATACGATTTTCCGGAAGTGCAATTTTTGATTTACACCCGACACAGCATAGACCCAGTATGAGGAACGCCAAGCGAAGGTTCACGAGCCGATAATTATGGATTGTTGATCACTAGTTTTGTTTGGGCCAGACCCACTGGTCTCTGGCGATAATACCGTCGTTAGCGCTCTTCGTCCACTTCTGTTTTGCGATGACAGCTGGGGTCACTCGAAGGGGACGGACGATTAAGTCTTAAACCCAGCTAGCAACATATTATTGAATATGCCCGCTGTCAACATACAGGAGTTTTTGCCTTAGTTTTTGGCTGCACTATTTCTGCTCGGCGTTTTTGCCTGCTGCCATTGCGACAGAATCGACTACGTCAACCTGCACCCGTCTTAACGCCTCCCGTCCCCCACCCCATCAAATTTTTACAAAATTGGCCAAGAAGAAACCGACCTACGACTGTCTGAATTGCCCAGGCTTCTGTTGCTCCTATTCGCAAATCCCCGTCAACAAACGGTCTCTGAAACGCCTGGCGAAGTACTTCGGAATCAGCGAAGCAAAGGCGAAAAAGAAGTACACAACAAAGGGGGAAGACTACGATCTCATCCTTCGACATCAGGACGATCAGTACTTCGATACGATCTGCCAATTCTTCGATACAGACGAACGCAAGTGTACGATTTACGAAGGACGTCCCGACCCTTGTCGTGAATACCCCGGAACGCCACATTGTGGATATTACGATTTCCTCTCGATCGAGCGTGAACGACAGGGAGAGCCAGATCTGAGGATTGCCGCCTACCATTCCGACTAGGGCTGATTGACCGCCTCATAGGCCCGCAGGTGTTTTGCCGCGCAGGTATCAGAATAGCTGTCCCGATGCACGGTAGGTGCTAAAGTTGAGCAAAAAAAAGACGAACCCGATACTGGGTTTATTGTCAAAACCAACTCGAAGTACTATCCTTCAAACGCACTATACATAGTCCGAGGCTGACCGGGCGCTGGACTTGGAGCCGGCTCTGTGCGGAACAAAGAGGGGTAGTATCCGTGCACCGCCTTACTCGGCGCAGGGCGTTTGGGTTGCGTTGGATGACGTAGCATTGCAGCGAAGTTTGCTGGAAGCAATCGTTTCAAGAGGTTTTCGCCTCGGACACGTGCCGCTCCCAGAAATCCTCGCTCCAAGAAATTGTCGTTTCAAAACATCACAAGACTGATGATTCGGATTGTAGGAAAATATAGAGCAGTACCTGCTGCATTCAGCCTTATGCTGATGCTCAGTACGTCTCTTGCATTCTTTCCGAGTCATTGTTTGTCGATGTTGTTCGGGACGATGGGGTCGGATGGGCACTCGTCTGAAATCGCAACAAGCGACCACAATTCACACGCTTCGAAAACGCCCCAGGTCTTGGCCGCAAGCAGTCAGGGCCAGGATCATAGTGAGCACGCCGGTCACGGAACTCACCGGCCAGAGGATTCTGTTACTGAATTCCCCGCGGCGAATACGGCAGAATGCTGCAACACTGAAAGTCAGCCAGACTCTTGTGACCGATGCGAGGTCGTATCGATCGATTGTTGTGACACGGGCATAGCCGTTGGTCTCGCAACCGCCGTCAACAACAGTGATCGTTCCGTTCCCGCCCTCAACGCAGCGTTGATCGGCCCACGGTTTGACGACCTGCTCAAACCAACCTTCCGGTTACCAGACTCGGATGCGGCGTTTGTCTGGAATAGCCCACACCTCTCCTCTCGATCAGTCCTCGGTGTTTTCTTGATTTGAGCAGCTCTCCCGTCACTTGACCTGGAGAACTCTTGCCAAATTGAGAACACGTGAAACGACTTTGCTTTGCGTTGGCCGTATCTATCGCGGTCAATTGCAGTCCGTCACAATCTGCTCTTGCGACATCCCGACAGATTGCTGATCAGACCCTCCCCCGACAATCGTCCACATCGGAACGAGCTGATTCAACGTTACGATACGACGAGCTTCTTGCCGCAATCCGGCACAACAACCCATCCGTACGTTCGTCCCGGATTGGTGCCGAATCGATGGCTACGGAGGTTCGAAAGGTGACTGCCCTTCCGGACCCGTCCG
Source organism: uncultured bacterium (assembly GCA_965363925.1). Lineage (GTDB taxonomy): Bacteria > Bacteroidota > Rhodothermia > Rhodothermales > JABDKH01 > JAGQWL01. The sequence continues at coordinate 3,032 of CBDTVC010000239.1, forward strand.
TGATGTTCACGTACCAACCCTTGCCGATTCTGACTGCTCGTGGCAGCCAACGATCGGCGCTCCGCATTGAACAGAAGTTCCCGTATCCCGGCAAGCGCACATTAAGGGGTGACATTGTACAAGCCGTTGCGGCCGCGGCCGAATCCGACACGGATGCGCTGGTTCTCGACCTGCTTCTCCGCGCACGCAACGCGTGGTTCAATCTGCAGCACGTTGAGCGCGTGCGACGGCACATCGAGCTCTTTCAGCAACACCTGCGCGACTACGAAGATGTTGCCGCACAGCAATACGCGGTTGGCTCCGGCCCGCAGCAGCCCATCTTGAAGGCACAGCTTGAACGTACTTCCACACAGAGAGCTATTCTCAGCCTCGATGCTCAGGCGGCCACAGCTCTCGAAACGCTAAGGGGCATTATCGGAACGAATGCACTCGTGGTGACGGACGATCGGCGCGCAGCTCTGCCACTACAGGCAGGACATGATATTGACGTGCTACTCTCAATCGCTCGATCCCGCCGCCCCGAATTTGAGTCTCTATTACTGCTTGCTGACGCTGCCGAAACCGGCATCTCGCTCGCGAGAAAAGAATATCTGCCCGACTTCGGAATAAACCTTACGTGGTTTGACATTACGTCAGAGAGCGCTCCGCCCACGGCCACGGGCAAAGATGCCTTCGCGATTGGTGTATCCGTAAAGGTTCCTCTGTGGCGCGGCCCCCGAGACGCCGCTATCGAACAGCAACAGCTAAAGCGAAAACAGATCGACGCACGACTTGAATCGCTTGAGCTTGAACTCAGAACAGGAATCCGCGAACTGCTTGTGCGTCTGCAGACCGAGTCGGATCAAATCTCTCTCTTCGAGCAGGCCCTCATTCCGCAGGCAGAGGCGACGATCGAAGCTACTGTGAGTGCCTATTCAACTGGCCGCACAGACTTTCTGACCCTACTGGACTCGGAGCGAATGCTCTTCACGCTCAACACCGGATACGAAGATGCCCGCACTCGATACGCTCTAACGGCAGTTCAGCTTGAACGAGTACTTGGCATCACGAACCTCGACCAACTCGCAAATTAGCAGCACAACAAAGTGAAAGACATGCAACGAAATACTCTGATTTCGACTATTGCGGCCATTGCCTTCCTCGCCGTCGCCGCGGTTGGTTTTCTTATAGGACGATCATCGATCAACTCGACCGACCAAACGGACGAGTTCAACAACGCCAGAAGCGTGGCCTATTGGCGCGCGCCGATGGATCCCACCGAGATCTACGATGCGCCGGGCCAATCCCGTATGGGTATGGACCTGGTACCCGTTTACGAAGATGAATTAGGCGGGTCAGACACAGGGAGTCAGGGTGACTCCGGCAGGCTTCCGGGTGGCGCTACGGACGGACCAGACAACGTAATCGTAATCGATCCGGCGGTCACTCAAAACATGGGCGTTCGCACCGCCCCTGTTGAGCGAACGGACTTCACGCGAACAATCAGGACGGTCGGCAAGGTTGACTACGACGAAGAAGAGTTACAAGTAGCAAGCACAAGAATTTCGGGTTGGATTGAGAAACTATACATTGACTTTGTCGGACAGGAAGTGAAAGCAGGGGCCCCCCTGCTGCAAATCTATTCGCCTGAGTTGGTTTCAACACAACAGGAGTATTTGCTCGCTTTCCGAAACAATGAACGCGCAAAAAGCAGCACAGTCGCATCCGTACGTGACGACGCGGCAAGGTTGTTGGCGTCTACACGACAACGGTTAGAGTACTGGCAGATCCCATCAGCAGTAATCGATTCACTCGAATCAACCAGAACCGTTCAGCGCACTGTAACCCTTCGTTCACCGGCATCGGGCGTGGTGATCCGTAAAGAAGCCGTCGAGGGCGCATTTGTAAAAGCGGGCGAGGACCTGTTCGAAATTGCAGACCTTTCGTCAGTTTGGGTGCATGCCAGCGTCTACGATGACGAGTTGCCGTGGTTGAAAGAGGGCCAGGTAGCCATCATGGATCTCTCGTACCTGCCGGGGCGCGAGTTTCGGGGACGGGTTGCGTACGTGTACCCGTACCTGCGAGACAAAGCTCGCGACGCACACGCGCGTATTGTATTTCAGAATCCCGAACTCGAATTAAAACCGGGTATGTACGTAAACATCCGTATGGAAGGAACGGCGATTAAGAATGCACTTGTCGTGCCTCTCGAAGCGGTGATACGTTCGGGTGCACGTTCGATTGCATTTGTCCAACACAG
>CBDTVC010000240.1:0-5261 GCA_965363925.1 uncultured bacterium
GTCCGCATAGTAGCAACTTTGTGGATCGCTGTCAATGCGATCCACATGCGCCGGGCGTTTGTCCGGTGCAAGCTTGGGTTATGCAGCTTGGCTGACACAATGCAGACTATTTACTGGGCCGACCCGATACAATTGAAGATCTCGGGCATCGCGGTGGCAGCTGTGCCCATATTGAAGAAGCAAATACGACGCTATCGTGGTTTCAGCACGATAGCGTCGTACTTGAAGGAAATCCTGCGGTCCTTCGGGGTTCGCGTGTATGCACAATTTTCGTGTTACTCGAGGCGCCCGTCCGACGATGTCAAACGGGCGCCTTCGAAGGTCAAATGTGTAGTTCGCGCCAGAGATAGCGCAGGTCCGAATTGGAATTACTGTCCCATTCGGCCGGGCACGCCAACACCAACTTGTGTGATAGCCTGATCGGAACCCACTCCGTCGGCATCTCCAGCGTCCGTTGGGCTGACCACAAATAAGCTCTTTCGATCAAACGGACCATTACCAAAAGCCAGACTGGTTGGGAAATCAAACAGCGGCGATGGATCGAACACGGTGTATGGATTCACCATCGGGGTTACCTCTCCCGACCCGGGATCGATGCGAATCACAGCGGACAGCGGGAACGGCACTAGTCCTGCCGGCGGAACGGCTGCGTAGAGCATGCCGTGAACGTCCGCTGCAAGTCCGTCCGGAGCCGTCAACAAGCCCGGAGGCCCCGTTGGTGGCCACGCTCCGGCGACGACATCAATTGGTCCTGCGCTTCCGTCAGGCAAGACTTGAATATCAAGGATGAGACTTTTTTCGTTATTGGCTACGTAGACGTGGTTCGGCGGCACGAAAGAAATTCCGTTTGCACCGGGAGCCGCGAACGGAAACGGATCGGACGTGGCCGGTGCCAACAATATGCTACTCGCCCATACCTCAAATGCCTGACTTTTTCCGTAGCGCCAGACGAGGCCCGGACCGTCAGCTTCATCTCCCCGTGGTCCCGGCGGAACTACTTCTGCAGGGTAACTATCGGTAACGTAGATGTTACCCCGCGAATCGAACGTCAGCGCGTTGGGGACCACGATGTTCTCTGATCCGGCAAGGTGCCTCTTCGAGCCGTCGCGACGAACCTTCCAAACACCATGGTTGCTGTTGCAGCTCGCAAACGCGGCGTACACATTTCCTTTTGAGTCGGTAGTCAACCCGAGCACGCCCGAACACCCCGGTGCGGCCGGTCCAAGGTCGGCCAGAACGGTGGTATTCCCCTGTCGGTCAATTTTCAGAATCTCGTTCTTACTCCTGCTTGTACCGTCACCCTTTCGATCGGAAACAAAGATGTTACCGCTACGGTCCAGCGCTATGCCTTCTGGTTCACGGGACAGGTCAGTTGGATAGTCGTCAAATGTGTAGATGACAGCGGCCTCTCCTTCTTCCAGTTTTATCCCAGCCAATCCAGATTTCGTATGTGACAGGGTCTGCGACAGCGCCTCAGCCTTTGCTGTCTCCTGCGCGGCAATAACGATGTCGTCTGCCTGGTTGACGATATTGTCGTCACATGCAGTCATGCCCACAAACAGCAATAGAATGACCGCCAACGACTCTATAGATTTCTTCATGATGAGCCTCCCAATTAGTGATGAGACTCCCGTCGGATGTGAACCAAAAATCGTCAGACTTGGTGAGAATCCGGACCGATGTTTAGGTGGAAGAAACCTGCTCCTCGCGATTCCCTCTCTTCTACCCTCGACACAATTGCGTGCCTGAACGATTTGCAATATCAGGCGGGTAACCTCGCCGTAAGGACGCAAATATCTACGAGCAAAGCCAGCAGGAAAAAGAGGGATGTTGTGTAGGACGAGTCGCCTGTTTCTTCGCAGGTCAGCCGAAAACTCGCATGTCAACCTCGCATTTTCTCGACTGTCAGGATTTCATATGCGTGATAAGGAAATCAGCCAGACAGTCTACAGCAACCGTGTTTGCATCCGAAGCACCGAGAAGTCCAATTTGAGCAGACTCCATTGGCGGAAACCCGTGTTCATCCGAAAGAACTATCATATCTGCCGACAAGGCGAATCGCGCCAATATTCCGACACCGAGACCGGCGCCAATCGCAGCCTGCATCGCCGTGAGACTAATGCTGCTGAACGCCACTCCAGGGCTACGCGCATCGAAAGAGGTTACGGACTGGACAGTAGGACGTTGCAGCGTCGAACCGGCTGCATAACGTAGGGAAACTTCACCGGGGAAGGTCACGCCTCATTGTCCGCAAAGTGTCGACATGCGGATTGCTTTCAAATGTGATCCACATTGCACCGGACCTTTGTCCGGCGCAACCATTGGCTATTCATCATGCTTGAGGAACCGGTTCACAAATTCAGGCAGAGCGTATCAAATGATCTCGTACCAAGCGCCATGGTGAAATCAGTGCCTCAAGAGATGATAATCGCGTAGCCGATTGTTGCCTAAACTCATCGATACTGCTGTGGCGACGGAGTATAGCGTCGAGTTCTTAGGATGCGGCATCGCGGTCCCGATCGAACGATTTGAGCGACTGGCTTTCTGGCAGTCATTAAGAGCGATCGTCTGGGAATTGTCTAGCGGCGAAGAACTACGGAGCGGACAGTTGAATTTTTGCCGGTTGCGTTGATCATGTACAAACCGTCGGTCAACCCGGCTGCGTCGATCAGGAATTCGTATTCGATACCCGCCTGGATTGTCCCGTCAAAGATGGACGCGACCCTCTTTCCGATGACGTTGTATAGTTCAACGCGTATGCGTTGCGTTTCTTGAGCCTGAAACTTGACAGCAGTCCGATCCGTGAATGGATTCGGATACGGTGTAGCCAGTGTAAATCCACGGAGTTGTGATTCCGACTCGGTTCCGAGTGACGTACCACCATCCTCTATGCTGACGGAGGCGAAGCTATAATCTGCTGAGAGATCGTATCCGTCCGATCCATACAGAGTAAGTGTCACTGTTTCAACGCCTTCGACCAGCCCATCATCCACGGGAGCGATGATAACATGGACTGACTTTTCGCCTGGACCGAAGGTAACCGAGGGTGAGATATAGGCGAAATCGTTTCCGTTTACTGCGGAACCGCCGAGTCCGAAGTCTACCACTAGTGGCTCGTTGAATGGGCCGGTACGCGAAATGCTAAACATCGCAGTGTTGTTGACTCCTCGTTCAGTTGCCTTCTTCTTTCGTCCCTTAGTTCTAACTTTGTTCTTTCCCGTGGCCGTGGTCCCAACAGCTTCGATGCGCGCCGTCATGTACAGCGCGTTCTTGACGTACGTCTTGGACGGAAGGAAAGGCGCGTATGTCGCCATGTTAAACGACACGGTGCCATAGTTCGTGCCATATAGTTGATTGGTGGATTTGTCCCATAATCGGACCATGAACGACTCTTCCGGCAGCAGACCGTATTTGGTCGGCTGCAATGGATCGTCTCCACGCACGGTTATCGCGATGTTCTGACCGGTCCAGCTGTCAGTTCCAACACATTGGCCATCTTCGGTGAAAATGCCGATCTCATCTCCGGCTTGGAAAGTCCCAGTTCCGAGTACGTGGCTTCCGGCAGCGTCAATGATTATTGTCGCGTCACTGCCGGTATTCGCAACACAGTTTGTGAAGTACGACTGAGCGAGGGCGTCAGTCTGGATGATCGTGGCGAGGCCGAACAGGAGTGCGGATGCTAATCCTTTCATAACGATGCCGCGAGGATTGCAGCTAGAGACTGAGTGGGATGGGGAAACTCCCGTCCGGTATCGGCGGATCAGCCCTTGTGCTAAAGTACCGGAATCCCCAAGTGTATCTAAACTTGATTCGTCGACATCGTAGCTTGATTCGACGTGAAGGCCGGTTTCAACAAAACGTCGAATGTGCATCCCATTCAGACCTTTCAGTTCCGCTGACCCCGGACCTGCTATTGTATGGTGCGCGCGCTAGCCGCACTCCACGCACGACCGAGATTGGGAAATCGTGGGTACACTATTGCCTGTTCGTGTCCACGGTCAGAACTGCGCTAGGCGCATCGCATCCCTTGGGTCTAAGACGGACAGCAGAATCTAACGACAGAGTGCTGGCGCGTTCACCACGACCTTGGCGAATGATGTATAACGTAGGGAAGCTTCACCGGCTGCGCCACGCATATCACGTTATGCTACCCCCGTCCCGAGGCTCGTTCTTACCGAATGCTACATCCAAACCTGCGCGTCCATGAATGTCGGCCGGAAGAGTCCGATCCACTACTTGCGGCAATCCGCCGTACCTAAACATCTTCTTAACATTTGCACCCTATTTACAGACACAACACAACTCTAGCCGACCAAGCTAGAGTTTTCGAGCCTGAATTCGCCGAACCGGTTAATATCGACGGCTGACGATCGGCGGGCCCGGCGCGCACTTCAACGTAACCATCCAAGACTCTTTTGAAACTATGACCACGTCATCCCAAACCCCAATCCGGCTCGTCGTGACCCTCGCTATTGCGTTGCTCCCCCTCGCCGGGTGCGCCTCATCGCAAGACGCTGCGCGCGATGAAGACCGCATCACGCAACAGCTCGCATCCATGGACGCCGCCCTCGACCTTACAGACGGGCAAGCGGCCCAAATCCGCGAGATTCTCGTCGCGGCCGATGCGGACCGTCCCTCCGGACCACCGCCCCGAGGCCGCCAGGCTGGCGGTGACGATCCGCGTGCAGAGATTGAGGCCCGCCGGGCCAAGACGGACAAGCTTATCGAGGACACTCTAACCAAGAAGCAGATCGAGCGGTACCGCGCCTGGCGGGCATCGGAGCCGGAGCCGCAGTTGCAGCGTGGCGCTGGGCCCCCTCCGCGGGGTCAGTAGTTGTGTTTGCCCAATTTTCAGTACCCAACAATTTTTTAGGACTTGACCATGAACACTCTCTTCCGCTGGGTTCTCCCAGCCCTCGTCTTCAGCTTCGCGGGCTGCGACAGTGCCACTACCATCGATGACGGTGACGCCACCGTGCTGCTCACCGCGCTGACCTGCGCTGTCAGCGGCGTCAACGCCGATCCGTTCACGGTCGCCGACGCGCTTACGGAGAACGCAGCCGATCACGAGGTCGCGGGCGACTATAACTACGACCCCACCTCGGCGACCACTATTGTGTTCGACGGCGCCTCCGTTGCAATCAGCGGCGCCGGTGCGACCGCCGGCGGGAGCATTGTCACGGTCTCCGCGCCAGGCACCTACGTTTTCAGCGGGACGCTCACAGACGGTCAGGTGGTCGTGGACTCGCCCGACAACGGCG
>CBDTVC010000241.1:0-5251 GCA_965363925.1 uncultured bacterium
CACTACATCAATAAATACTCCTGGTGTATCAAGCGCTACTTCGATCAGGCTAACGAATTGGGGAAGGCCGAGCAAATTCTGGAAAAGGGTACTGCGAAATTCAACTCCGTTTGCCAGGAGTCGCGTCTGCCATTCGGCTTTTTCAATAGCTGGAAGCAGTACGTTGTCCGCTCGCCCGGCATCCTGACAGGATGCTTGACGTGCACCAAGTGAACCGAGATGCAGAGTTAGAACCGCTGCAATCAATGTATGCTTAAACGTTAACCGTATCATTTCTCTCGCTTCGATCTTGATACTAGGTGGTTTTGCAAATCAAGGCTCTGCCGACATGGATTTGCAAAGACTGGTTTGCAAAGGTTGGTTTGTAAAGGTTGGTTTGTAAAGAGTGCACGATTCGTTGAGCCGAATGTGATTCCGTGATTCTGTGATTCGAATCCGTCAATTATACCGCGAATATGACACTGTGTTTTCGACCGCCGCCGTATCTTGCGTTACCGCTTGCGATTCCCACCCACGATCCGATCCCGATCGACCTGATCGTGGAGGCGGTAATCAGCTCGAACCTACCCTACCTGGCAGCAGACAAATGACGGACGAATCAACAAAACCCACGCAGCCCACCAAAGCTGACCAGCCCGCCCAACCTGACGTACCGCCTGATCGCATGTCGATCGTTCCCAATAGCAAGTACTTTGATCAGGACTTGTTACAGCGAGGCATCGGGATTCGGTTCAAGGGAAAGGAGCGTACAAATGTTCAGGAGTACTGCATCTCCGAAGGTTGGGTCAAGATGGTAGCTGGCAAGAGTGTGGACCGGTTTGGTCGGCCGATTACGATAAAATCGACCGGAACCGTAGAGGCGTGGTTCGAAGACCTCATAGAAGATGCCCAGGAAGATTCCGAGGAAGATTCCCCTGAAGAGTCCGAGGAAGATTCCCCTGAAGAGTCCGACGGTCCCGAAGCCGAAACCTCCGAAACCGCGAGCGAATAACTTCGCCGTCGCTTACGCTGGGGACAAAAGGGACGCTGAATTGGTGTCCAGGAATAGTGTTGAATCCGGATGGTGCCGCATGAGCGTGGCCGGGCAAGACCCCGTCACTGGGCCTTGGATAGTCGCCCGAACCGCCTCGGCTTTCGACAATGCGGGTACCACACCGCTAAGGATTCCAGCTTCGCGGAAGACTCGTAGCGACAGCGTAATAGCGTGCGTCGGTACGTCCGGCACCGACGGAAAACAACCGTCGTTAACTTGCTGTTGTCGGCAGGCGGCATCCAATGTGACAACCTTGACCCATTCCTGATCATCGAAATCAGCCGGCGGATCGTTAAAAGCGAGGTGCCCGTTTTCTCCGATGCCAAGGCAGACAAGGTCAATGGGCGCGGCCGCAAGAAGAGCGCTAAGTCGACGACATTCTGCGTCGATGTCTGCCGCTTCGCCGTGTATTTCATGGAAGGCTTTTGGTATAGTGTCCGCGAGAAGGTGCTCGCGCTGATACGTCCTGAAGTTTTGCGGATGGTCAGCAGGTAATCCGATATACTCATCCATATGAAAGACCACGACACGGCTCCAGTCGATGTCTTCATCAACTCCCTTGACGGAGTCGCGCACAAGAAACTGGAAAAACTCGTCCTGCGACGGCGCGCTGCCGACAACGACCCTCACCTCTTCTTTTGTTTCAAGTAAGGCTCGAAGACGAGCCAACACGTAATGAGCCGCAGCCTCGCCCATGGCCATACGGTCTTGATAGATCCTGAAAGCAAGTAAGTCGGATTTACCCGTACGAATTAGTTTCTGTTCACCTGCATTCATTTGAGGAGCTTGGTATCGTTTAAGAAGCGATTGAACCACAGGCCGGGTTTGTCCCCAAAACCGTTAACCCTTGATCCTGACAATTTTCAACGGAGCATCAATTGCCCAAAACCTAGCTACCCGCTCGACGTCGTCTCTTCCACGTAAGGATAGCTAGCCAGAACGCAAAGCAAACAGCAGGAAAGTCGTCTTCGGACGGAGACAAATCGATTTGGGCACGGCGCGTGAACGGGTGAACGGCCTTCACCGTTCCAACCATTTCATCGGATCGCTCGAGGATGAACGAACGTTTCAACGGCGACATCGGCCTCATCGAAATTAGTCCAGACGGAGCCTGAATTTCGAAGCTTCTTGTAGCGGGACGCGTTTTTTGTGCAACTGCATACTCAACCGATTGCCGGTACATAGTCCACATTCCGGACGTGAATCCGTGTTTTTCCACTTCAAACTCAATACCGTCGATGACAAGAGAACCTTGCTCTCCGATCCAATTCCTCGACAAGACCGCGTCGTGTCCCTCACCGCGAATAGTGTAGTCCCACGTGAAGAGTCGTTTTGGTTCGCAGTAGATCATGCGTTATATCGTTCAAATCGTGTGGTTCAAATCGTGTGGTTCAGATCGAGTCGTTCAGATCGAGTGACCCAGATCGCGTGCGGTTGAGATTGTGTGCGGTACGTCGATTCCAAAGTGTTTCGCTGGTGCGGATGAGCAAAACTCTACGGCAGTGTCTCTGTCAAGGTTCAGCCAATCGACAATATTCGCCAAACCACGATCCATGGTTAGTGACGAGCCAGCAAACCGGGTGTCACCGGGCAATCGAACCACCCCGTCTACTCCGACATCTACGACGTGCGGACCGATCCTGTATCGGCCGGGCGGTGAGCCTGCCGCTGCCATACAATCCGTCGTAAAGAATACTTTGCCGTTCGGTTTCGCACGAAAAAAATTCTTCAGTACAAACGGTGGCAAATGAATTCCATCCGGTATGAGGCATGCGATAAGTTCGTCGCGCGAAAGCAGTCGCTGTACAACGTTGTCGTGCCGATGTATTTCTGCTGGTACCGCGTTCCCTAAATGAGTTGCGAGCGTTGCGCCCGCTTTGATTGCATCGTCGATTGTTCGTTCCGAAGCGTTGGTGTGACCGAGGCTTACTCGAATTCCATCCGCAACCGCAGTCTCGATGAGCTCAACACAGCCGTCCACTTCGGGAGCAAGAGTGATCAGACGGATGTTACCGTTAGACGCGTCCCGCAAACGTGTGTAATCTGCAAGGCTAGGTTTGATACAAAGGTGTGCTGGATGAGCACCGTGGTAGCCGGCGGCCGAAGAAAGCCAGGGTCCTTCGATATGATATCCTTTGATGAAATCCGCAATCCGTGTTTCCTGGCTACGTAGGTTCTCGATATTTTCGAGTTTCCTGCAGAGAGCAGCGATAGAATCCGTAATCAGAGTGGCAAAGATACCGGATGTTTGATGGCGCCTCAATGCATCGGCAACATGTAACAACTCGGCAGCCGACAAATCTGGCTGCTGAAAGTCGATTCCCGCAAATCCATTCACCTGGAAGTCAAAAAGTCCCCGGGTGGGTTGTAAGTTTTGATGATGCTGGGGCATGTTTGCGGTTGGTCGTGGTTTGCCTTAATTGCAAACGGACCAGCTGAATTTCGGAGGCCAGCCTCTGTCGAGTGGATTCCAGGTCTGACCGGCACGTACATTCGTGCCGAGTCGAATATCTAAATATACAGGCTGAATATACTGTCGCGAAGCCAACACTTAGCCGCAAGGCGTGTGAGTCCAGAAATAGCATATATTTTGTTGACGGATTAGATCGGTGAACTCAAAGAAATTGCATTGCGAGAACCTCGAAACGAATTGTACTGTCGCTACGGAAAGGTTTTGTTGTGACATGCAGTTGATGTGAGTCCACGTTTTCATCAAGTAACTATTCGCTCGAACAAGAATTGCGATGAATAGAAGACACTTCTTTCGAACTAGCTTCCTTGGTGGATTGGGAGTTGCCTCACTTTCAGGCGCGTGCGCGTCTTCGTCGGTTACGAGGAGAGAAGCCGGTCCGCGCACGGCGTTTGGAGATTTAGGTCACGACCGTGCCTCGTACGACCTTGATCTTTCCCACCTTGCCGCTCAGTATCGGCGTGAGCTCTTTGACGAATATCTCCCATTCTGGGAGAATGGTGGTTTTGACGAAGAGCGCGGCGGATTCATGTGTTACCTGTTCGACGACGGTACCGTCCAGGACGATCGCAAAGACATTTGGTATCAGGGCCGGGCAATCTGGGTCTATGCATTTCTGTACAACAACCTGGATCGCAACTCAAAGTGGTTGGACATCGCGCAAAAGTCGCGCGACTTCATGGTCAATCACATGCACCGTGGCGACGGAACGTGGATCGACACCGTAAACCGATTTGGCGAGCCTGTCGCGGGAATCGATCCAAGTCGAGACGGCAACATCTACGGGGCACTCTTTGCAGCGGCTGGTCTGATTCAACTCGCCAAGGCAACCGGAAACCAGGAAGACCTTGACCTTGCCAAATTAACGCTTCGGAAGAGCATGTTGCGTTACGGCGACCCGTCTTATCCCGGCGTTGTGCTTCCGGACGAAGACGTCAACCGACTCCGAACACTCGGACATTCTGTCACCGGCCTTCGGGCTCAGGGACACTCTTTCATGATGGTCTGGGTGGTCCCACAGTTACTTCATATCGACAGTGATGATGAATTTGAAAAGATAGCGGAGGAACACCTCAACCTTATTTCGAATCGTTTCTGGAATCCCGACTACGGGATTTCAAACGAGACACTGTTTCACAACTACGAACGGATTCCAGGTTTCGAAGACCAGATGGTACCGGGCCACAGCATTGAAACGCAATGGATGGCAATGGTCACAGCGCAACAGTTTGGTCACGAAAGAATGGCGGATGAGTTCGGGAATCGAATGCGCCGCCTCACGGAAATGAGTTGGGACTACGTATACGGTGGTATCGGCGATACAGACTTTAGGGTGTTTGCCGGTGAGGAGAAAGGCATCGGAGCTGATTTCAGCATCAAGACCATGTGGGCTCAGACTGAAGTTCTTGTGGGAGCGATGAAGCTGTTCGCAAAGACGGACACAGCGAGCACTCGGTCTTGGGCGGCAGATTGGCATAATCGCGCGTGGGAGTTTTTGCAGCGAACGATGCCCACCGGTACAGGAGTTTGGCGTCAGGCCGTTGATCGGCGAGGGAACGGGATCGACCGCCCGGGAATTTCAATCCACCGGAAAGGCAATTTTCATCAGCCACGGTGTCTGATGATGAACCTGCTTGAAATTGAGCGGATGATCGCCGCGGGTTGAAACTGATTCGGCCCTAGTGATTGGCGGGAAGTCATTACAACTTTGCTGGGAGAAACGCATTTGGTTCGTGCACCTGCGTTCG
>CBDTVC010000242.1:0-5247 GCA_965363925.1 uncultured bacterium
CCGATCTGGGCGTGTAGACGTTCGCAGGCCGATGATCGGTTTGCCGCTGTTCGTGAAGTCAATAATGTGCTGCATCTGTTCGTCGGGCAAATTCCGGAAACGAACAAACAGTACCATCATGTCGGCAGACGCGAGATGGTGCAGACCCTCGATATTGTTCTGGTTCGTCGGATTGATTTCACCCGTCTCCGGATCCTGGGCAAAGAGCACGGTGCATTTGAACCCGTACCGTTCAGCAAGAATCTGAGCCATCATCGGCATGGCTTCTTCGGAGCGGTATTCCTCATCGCCCGTAACGAAGACGATGTGTTTGCCATTACCCGGTCCGTCGCTCCCAGGGTAAACGATCCATTTATCGGATTCAGATTGAGCGCGCATGCTTGAGCAGCCTGTAGTGAGTAGGAGGCCGAGGAGGATAATAGTCCGAGCGGACCGATGAGAGCGGCAGCCGGAAACTGGTTTCAATCCCGCTTGACGGTCAGAGATGGGCATATTTTGATCCGGGCGAAGTAGTAAAGTGACGTCTGCAATATCGCCAATATACTACTTCGGGTTCGTGGTGCGAATGATCGGTCGCTAAGGGCATGTATCGTGGCCCGGCCCTTTTCAAGTAACTGAATTGCGATTTATGGTTTCGGATGAGATCCGGTGAGCCTTTTCTACCGGTTATTGCGTTTCTGGGAAAGAAGGCAATTTAATCGCGCTATTAATGCGGCGAATTGAGACGGAGCGTCATTGATGTTACTTCTCGGATTTCACTTTTCGCCTCTGAAAGTCGTGTTTGATCGAGCGCGTTCCTTCACAACAAGACTGCTTACAACAGACTGCCTTACCAAAAAACTCGCGTATATAATGAGGGTCATCTTTCCGCTTGTCCTTGTGCTGTTCGCCTTGCCTTCAGTCGCGGTAGCTCAATACAATAGTGGGTTTCAAATTGAGTACTTTTTCGGCAATGTCCCAAACATACGCGCCGAGGCCATGGGGAAGGCCGACGCTGCAGTTGGCGGGAGTGGGTCATCCCTTTATTTCAATCCCGCCGGAATCGCACCGATCGTCAATCAGGAAGTGACCTTCTCCACGTCTGCGCCCTACTACTTTCTGAGAGGGTCTGACTTCGTCTTTCTTTCTTACGCGCGACGAATCAATGATCGTTTTGTCGGTTCACTGAGCGTTAACCGACTTGCCATCGGTCCGACGACTTTTAATGTCACGATAGAAGGTGTAAGATTTCCGTTGGACAAACCGTGGTCTATGGGCACGACGCTTACGCTTGCTGGCCGGGTTATTGAAGGTCTGGATGTTGGTGTGAACCTCAATCTCTTTCGATTGAAATTTTTTGACGATGTCGGGAAGTTTACAGGGTTCCTTGCAGACGTCGGTGCTCTATACACGCGGCCGCTCGCAGCAGATCTGGGCCAGACTCGTTTTCTTCGGTTTGGCGCCAGTATTAATCGAATCGTCGGAAGTTCAATCAAGTACGAATCGCCAACAGGCCTTTCTGAAACGAACGTGTTTCCGATGCTGGCGCGCATCGGAGGTAGCTACCTAAAGACAATGACCATTCAGATCCCAGGCGCTGGCGAAGCACCCTTTCAAATGCTTGTGACATCCGAGCTTTATGGAATATTGAATAATGGTTACGGTACGGGAGTTCGGATCGGAGGAGAAGCACTGTTTTACGACGTCGTGGCAATACGTCTTGGCGCCTACTCAGAATCAGTAGATGATGGTGGGGTCGAAACCAACTTTGACAGAGCCCGAGACTTGACTTATGGTTTTGGTTTGATTGTTCCGTTGGCCAAAATGACGGAGCGGCGGTTACCCTTTAATCTCCACTTCGACTATGTCAGTCTACATCCGGCCGAGCGGAGCGAGCTTCCTTATTGGCGAATTTCGCCATACATGAGGGGCTTTGGTTTCAGATTGGCCTGGGTCGAAAGAGCCGTTGGCTCGTGAGGCCGCGGTCGTAATCCGCTTTAAGACAGAACTGTTTAGTACAGAGAAATCACTTCAGCTGCTATGCTTGTTACAGAAAGTTATTCTTCGAACCACCTTCGGTTTCGACCTCAAAGCAAGCTCATTCACATTGTTGCTGCGTTGGCTTTTGTGAGCGTTGGTTCCATCGTTTGCTCGCGTGCTGAGGCTCAACCGATGTATGGTTATCAAAGCATTGGGCAAAACACTTTCCACATCTCAGTGAGTTGGCGTGGCGAACCGTGGTTCGGTATCGGATATACTCGCCGGAAACCGGGAGCGTCGTTTACCGACTGGACGGCGGAGTGGCGCTTCCCCGTGCAATCAATTTTCGAATTGGACAACCACGAAGTGATTGCGGGTTTGTACAAGCCCGTCAAGGTTAAGAGATCCTTTATGGCGTATGGCATTCACGCGAAGATCACCAAGCAGACGACTCGTGAAAGCAAAACAATTGATGTTGGCCTAGCGCTTACCGGCCTACCGTCGTATACGTATTCGAGCAGCGTAAGTGGCGACGGGCCGTACGGCACCATGGCTTTGCGAGCGACCTACAACCCGACGATTTATCGACAACAAACCAGTTTGCGTACAGGCGAGAAGGAGAGCTGGACGCTTCCTTCTCACGGTGTCATTGTCGGCGGGCATTTGGATCTGTTGCTTCAGCGAACCGTTGGCTTCAGTACGAGTGCCGGGCTTGCGCGTGCCTGGTCATTGGGAAAAGCACCACTTCGTCCTAACGAAGATCAGTGGAAGATTGGCTGGGATTTCAGCGCAGGCTCGACGTACTGGCTTCTTGGTCCGGCTCGTTCCGCCAATTGATTGCATACTGAAGGGCACAAACATGCGTGAGGACAGCCAATGTCGTTGGTCGTGCAAAACAGAGAAGTGCCTACTTCCGTCGCAAAGTAACTGAACCATGCGATGTGCGGGCAACCATTTCTGCGCCACCGCCATTAATTCGGCCTTGAGCCTGGGACTTTTTGACGGTTCCATCGAATTTGAATGCGGATGCAACGTTGACGTCACCACCTCGAAAGTCGATGTCAGCTGCCAGGTTATTATCGGCAGCAATATTGATGTCGCCGTGTGAGTTCGAAAAGCGAGATTCAGCGCCTTCCAATAATCGAACATTAATGTCGCCGTGAGAATTTTCAACGCTGACCGCGCCGGCAACTGATTCCATCCGAACATCGCCATGAGACAGCTTTGCCGTTATCTCATCCGCCTCGACCCGGCCGACACTAATGTTGCCGTGGGAAGATCGAAGTGAAATCAGGTTTGCGATGAGTTCGCGTGCTTCAAAATCGCCGTGTGACAGAGTGATTTCGATGTTACGCCCATTGATTCGGCTCACGTCAAGATCACCATGGGACATTTTTATCGCTGCCTCGCCATCGGTGTCCGGAATTTCAGCACTGCCGTGGGAAAGAGAAAGATCAAAATCGAATTTGGTGGGCAGTGTAACGTAGGTCGTGATCTTGGCCTTTCCGCTTGAGTTCCAATTCCAGTTGAATGATTTTTTCCGGTTAGCCTTGATTGAAATACCGGCGTCGGAATCATCAACCTTGAAGTTTAGCGATTCGTAGTATTCGCGGGCGCGTTCCATGTTCGAACCCTCAAGCACAACGCGGACATGTGCTTCCGTATTCGAGCCGTGTTCAACGATCAAATCCGAATGTTCGATGTCAACGTAGAGCTCTTCTCCGGTCCTGACTGCAATCCGCTTGTCGATCATGACTTCCCGACGCGGAGTTTCGGCCGATGCAACAGACTGCAGAAAACTGGGTTGCTCACTTGTTACGTCGGGCGTGAATGTGTGCGATAGCACGAGGCCGCCAGCGGCGACGAGGGCGAGAAACAGAACGACGTCTTTCATTGATTTTCGGGCAGGATCAGCGGACGGTTTGAGACTGGCGACCAAGAATCGGTTTCGAGTCTTCAGGTAATGTTTCCGTAACTACGTGCGGGCCGCTCGCGATGTTACAACATCGAGTCCTTAGAATGCTCAATTCATAGCAGGGGAGAGGCGAGGCCAAAATTCAACCTCGATCAATGTCTGTTAATCGCTGATGATCGCATCTGCCTCAATCTCTACTAACATCTCTGGAGAGATGAGTCGGCTCACCTCAACCATTGCTGTTGCGGGGCGGATGTCGCCAAAGAACTCCGAATGGCCGCGCGCGACCATCTCCCATGAGTCAATATCCGTCACGTAGATACGTGTTCGAACGACATCAGCGAGGGAGGCACCTGCCTGAACAAGTGCTGACTCGATATTGGAGATAGTTTGGACCGTCTGGGCGTACGCGTCCCCCACGCCGACCAATTGTCCGTCACGACCGGTTGCGGTTGTTCCGGAAACATGCACATGAGGTCCAACGCGGACCGCCCGCGAATATCCGACTAATGGTTCCCATTTTGCTCCGCTGGAGATGTTTTGGCGTTTCATAGGATTCGCATACGCTAAGATGGCGGGGTTTTACGTTAGGTTGAGGTAATTCGTCAGGTAGAGGCCAATACAAACTACTCAACCCCCCAATCGCAGTTAGCCAAATTGACTTGAAGACGCAACTTTTTGGCCCGTCGAGCGCATTAGTACCTTATCGCAACCCTATTCAACCGGAGTCTCCATGAAGGGCGCTTTTCGACTCGGCACCTATGCCGGTATTTCTGTGTACTTGCATTGGACCTTTATGGCCATGCTCGCAGGGATCTTCGGTTTCTACCTTTGGAATGGCGCATCAGTGGCCACAGCATTCCTTAGCCTAGGCTTGGTCGGCATGGTCTTCGGCTGTGTCATCCTCCACGAATATGGCCACGCCTTAATGGCGAGGCGTTTCGGTGTGCCGACACGCGATATCACAATGTATCCGATCGGGGGCGTTGCACGATTGGCCCGTCTCCCTCGTGAACCCAGGCAAGAACTCCTTATCGCGCTCGCCGGACCTGCCGTCAACGTTGTCCTTGGTCTGTTCTTTATGCTCATCGCTGGAGGAACACGTTCTTTGGATAGCCTATCGACCATGTCGCTGTCGGCAATCCCGTCAATGCTCGTCTATGTCAATTTTGCAATGGCCGCATTCAACATGATTCCGGCTTTCCCAATGGACGGCGGAAGAGTATTGCGCGCAGGTCTCGCGTCGAAGATGTCATTTGAACGCGCCACGCAAATCGCCGGACTCGTCGGCATGGGAATGGGGGTCCTCTTCGCGATCTTCGGGTTTGTTTCTATGAACGTCGTGCTGATATTTGTCGGAGCCTTTGTTTTTT
>CBDTVC010000243.1:0-5220 GCA_965363925.1 uncultured bacterium
AGACAATTCCCGCCCGTCAAGCTGAATAGATCCAGTGTACGGAATCAAGCCGCTAATCGATGAAAGCAACGTTGATTTTCCGGCACCATTTGGTCCGAGCAAGGCGACCCATTCACCACTGGCGATAGACAGAGATACGTCTTTGATAACCTTGGAGTTACCTCGGTTTACACTAAGCCCTTTGGCGGAAATCACGTCCATATTGTAATTCGATGTTTCCGTCCAGGAGTTGGAAAGACGGTCCGACGTCGCGGAACCAGTGCTGGGGAGGTTCTTTATACACACTGTTGATCCGGCACGCCCTTTGTTCGCTAACTAGCAACAGCCCAAAAATGGTTTGGGTTCCACACAGTTGGATGAGCCCGATTCCTGCGTCCTGGAAATATATAGGCTTGTGAAAGAACCTGCCTTGTGAAAAAATCTGCTTGTGAAAAACCGGCCTTGTTCAAAGAATCGGCCTTTTGAAAGACCACGCTTGTGAACGAACCACGCTTGTGAAAAAAACTATGATTGCAGCAAAAGTAAGTAAGGTTTACTTCTTCTCGCACTTCGTACTATTCCTAATTCTGCTCGGAACGGTGACTCTGACGATGGGTTGTGACACGGCGAACGAGCAACGCACGTTCATCGAGGATGCACAGTCTGCTCCATCTGGAATATCCACTACCGATGTCAACGGTCTTGTCGACGTTGCGGACAGCGACGACTGGCGGACGGCTCCCGTATACGTTGGTCGAATCGTTGTCGATGCAGCGTATCCAAATCCTTTCGAAAATGGGGTCGTCACTATTCCTTTTCGCGTGTTACAGTTTGACGAGATTGTGGGTGGGATGTTCGTACGAGCGTTCGATACGCGCGGCCAACTGGTAACAATCGACGAAGTGCTAGAAACCAGTAGTCCCGGGTTGTACACGTTTACGATCAATCCAGCACAACTTGGCACCAAGGGCCTGCACCGACTGTTTGTTCAGGATGTCTTTGGCGAAATCGTTTCGTACGGCGACCTGATGATTAACTGAGCAGCCAAATGGAAAAACAGACCGTGAATGGCAGGGGGGATTTCAGTTTTCAATGCCAAACAACATCCATGTGCAACAGAAAGTCATTGGTTGGCTGGTTCGTTGTACTGTTGCTGATGTTGTTTAGTCCGCAACCCTCCCAAAGTCAGGACGCCGCTTTTTCAACTGTGAGTTTTGGTCTAAACGTATCCAAAGATCTGAACAACGCCGACTTTCAACAGCGGTGGCGTTCGAAACTCGCTGCAGACGCGTACGCTGAGACGCCATTCTACCTTGGGAACGTCCGCATAGGTGCGCGCTACCTGCAGGCCGTTTCCTCGACTCTTACGGATATCCAGACCGTTCACATGCGTGCGTCGTGGGGGCCTGAATTTGAGTTGGCTGATAGAGTTAAGCTTTCGATGGCTGGCTCAATTGGTAGTTTCTACATGTCCTTCGTCGACGAACCGGTTTCGTACCGCAAAAGTGAAAGTGAATTGGTATTCGGCGCGTCAACTGGTCTGGCGATCGAGTTGTCCTCGCACGTGAGTTGGGAGTTGTCTGCCGAGTGGGCGCGTGCCTTCACGGCAAAGCCCCTCGACTTTGTGTTTGTCTCCAGTGGCGTGAGGTACACGTTAGCTTCGCCGAAATGGTTAAAATCGTTTCTTGATTAGTTGCCGCTTTCGAATTACATAGCGCCGATCCGCTTCGTCTTGAACGCCTGTGTCGTTCCCGTTGGCGATGCCCGCGACCCCAAGAACTCGCAGAGACGGTGCGTTCGCCGGCGGAAAATGTGCGCACTCTTTAGTTTCGCGTTCATTCTGGCTCTTCCGGCAGATGCCCAGCGGTCACGCGATGTTGGTGGACAGGTCATCCGCTCGGAAGACTTGCGTGCAGCAGGGGTCACTCGGCTTTCGAACGTATTGATGCTTGTGGACGGTGCTCGTTACGCCACGATAGACGGCTTTACGATCATGCCTTCATTTTCTGGACTCGCACCGGTTCAGGATCGGTTGTGGTCGGTGGAAGTTGATGGGCTTCCGATTGAGTCCGGAATTCTGGACATTCAAAACCTGAACGCGCTGTCGGTGCCCGTTTCCTCCATTGACAGTATTGTTGTCAACACGACACCGCAAGTTAGAATGGGGCGGTTTCGCCCGGGAGGTACGATTGAGATTTTTACTCGTGGCACCGGGGTGGAAGAGGGTTACTTTGCTCGAGCCTCTCTTTCGGCGGTTAATGAAAGCGGAGACCCTGGCCCTTATCGCTATGCGGATCCGGATGCTCGATACAACAACGTTGACAAAGAGGGCCCGGACGCCAGTGTTGAAGTCGGCCTGAAGACAGGGAATTCACAGTTGATTGCTGGGGGCGTCTTGCATCAGATTATCCCGTCCGATCCGGCTGTGTTTGCTCGCAACTACAATTCGTTTGACGTACCGCGCACGCCTGAGGTCAGGGTCGTAGCACCGTTTCTTGCCCTCTCTGCCCAGCCGTTTGGTGCTCGAGCAGTGATGCGCTTGTCTGGTGCTTCGTTTGACGACATGATGTACTCTCGCGATATCGGACGTGAAGTACCGATCCGTTACGAGCGGGTCGGTTTGGCCGGCAACCTTGCCTCGAATAATCGAGATCGAGTTAGCTGGCGAACTGACTGGAGTTGGTCCACTCGGCAGATCCGCAACGATGGGCGTGCAACCCGGTTACCGATCGATTGGCGAGAACAAAGTGGGGCTTTTGCCACATCCGCCACAACGGATATTCTCGGTCACCGCGTGACCGGCGGTGCGTCGTTGACGTACATGGACGCTCGAAACTTAATCGGCGTGGAATCGGCTCATCGGATCCTGACGCCGAGGGTGTTCGGGCTCGTTGTTGCACAACGCAAGTCGTTTAGGTACAGTGCCGATGGATTTGTTGGAAAAGATGCGACAGGCCTGGCGGCTGGAGGGTCTGTTCAACTCGACTACAGTCCGCTCGCCGACCACCTGCTTGAATTGGCCTTGGCCGGAGCGCAGACCCTCCCGAGCGAATCCAATCCTATGGCATTCTGGGCGCACCATGGGGTTACTCTAACAAACAATTCGGCGTTAACATACAGTGCCGCTGAGACGGAGTCGCGTTTGTTTTCAGTTGACGCTTCGTGGCGTTGGCAGCCATCGCCATCCACAAGTGTTAGACTTGGCTCCTTTGGTCGACGATTTGCGGGCCTGCGCTACGCTGACCGCACTATCGTTGCGCAGGACAGGGGATTTAACGTCGCTGCACGGGATTACCAGAATGCGTGGGGCTCGACCGTTGGCTTTAATGGGTATGTCGCAAATCATTCGTCCTTCGGCGACTATTCAATGACGTTTGACTATCAGACGGTCTTGGCCGGGAACGCATTGTTTTATGATGCCTATGCCACGATTCCTCGTCGTCAAATTCGTCTGGACGCCATCCATCGCGTCGGCGACCGCTTCTCGGTGAAGAACTCACTCTTTCACTACTCGTCCAGCTACTGGGACGAGTTTTCGGAAGCTACAACTGGGTCCGAATACTCGGCTAGCGTTGACGGTTTTGTCAGGTGGGATCTGGCTATATCGAAGCGTCTCGCGAAAGATCGGGTTCACATTTCAGCGGCCGTCGAGAACATTCTTAATGATCGAGTCGGATTTCATCCCATCGGTGCAACCTTTGACCGGGCACTTCGCGTACAACTGACCGTCGCTTTTGATTAGCTTCGGTCCATGTCCAACAAAAACAAACAATCCGTTGACGCAGCTCTGGATTCGATCCGCGAAATAGTCGGACAATCCAAATCGAAACGTCAGCGCCCGCGTACCATCAAGAGATCGATTGCGGTCGCGAGTGCATATCTCGTTGCAATACTTGCAGCAGTTGTGTTGCCGTTTTTCTTGTTATTGCGTGTTGCGACGTCTCTATATCTTGATAGTTCTCTGAACCACTGGGTCGCAATTGCATTTGGAATGGGCGCCTCTGGAATCGTTTTGCTCTTGTATGCCCAGTTTGTTGCGACGAAAATTGGCCTCGGCAAGTTTGTAGCCAATGGGGCCGGTCGATTTGTTGCAGTCCTTGTGTTGGCGTACTGTTCTTACGGTTTACTCTACCTATCCGCAGAGAATGCCAAGACGGATCAAGTTGCTTCGACGTACACGCGACTGCATCCGATCCTGCGTCTTTCGCTTTCCACATTGTTGCTGGTTGATCGCGATGCAATTCTAACTGACACTGAGCGTTCGGCATCCGACTACGGCTCGATGGGGTTATCGCCGATGGAGCGGTCGCTGCATTATCGGCAGTCTGACGGGTATGCTCACGCCGTTGACCTTCGCACGATCGGCCGGTCGGAGCTTCGGAACAGCTTCATTGCGGCTTACTTTCGGATCCTTGGCTTCAGAACTCTTCGCCATATTGGTACAGCTGATCATCTACACATCTCGTTGCCGCTAAACACCTGAGCAGGCTGGGCGGCATGGATGGCGGTTACGAAGATGATAAAGCTGTCGGTGGCGAACGGTTGATACCGGCCGAGAGGCTTTACACAATATCGTCTTTCTTTCGGAGCAAGGCAGGCTTCAGTCGTTCATACGTTTTTACGATCGACTCAAATCTACCATCGAGATCTGATTCGTTTTCAGACGGTGCAGCCGATTGCAGCTTCCCGCACTGATCGGAAAGCTCCGTCAGACCGAGTTGCGCGCTGCTGGATTTCATTTTGTGAGCTGCGCGCCCAATGCCGTCACGATCTTTCGCTCGGACGGTGACTCGTAGATCCTCGATCATCGGCGGAGTGAGTTCGAGGTACGCATCGATCAACTCTGCCAGAAACTCGGGATCGTCCTCGCCGAGCAGCTGGATGTCAACTTCTGCCTCTGGTTCATCCTGTTGCAGTATATATGCGGCCGATGGTCTCGGAGACTGAGTCGACGGCGTCGATTGTACATTTGTTGATTCCTTCGGGCTTGGCTTACCGGGCATCACGAAGCGCGCCGAAAGACCACTTGGTTTTAAAGCCTCATCGGGATGTCTGAAGACCGGTTTGGCGCGATCGGCCGTCGTGACCGATTCTTTCCGTGAACGGGAAGACGACTGCGCGGTTCGGTTAGCCATCTTACTGGAAGAATCGCGTGGAGCGTTCCTTGAGTCTGGAACAACGTCGACGTGTGGAGGCGCAACAGTCTTTGAATTCTGATCCGCGCGGGTTTGAGCGTCTGCC
>CBDTVC010000244.1:0-5218 GCA_965363925.1 uncultured bacterium
AATAACGCGTAATCTTGCCAGTCGACCGGTCAACGCTGTTCAGACCGTAAGTCGTGCCGACCCAAATAATTCCATTTTCGTCTTCGAGGATCGACCAGACTTCTGGATCGCTGAGACTATTTGTATCCCCGGGACCGTGCGTAAAGTGCTGAAACGGGGACGGCTCCGATTGATAGTAGCTTACACCAGAGTCCGTGCCGACCCAGATCACACCCGAGCGATCAAGGAACAGCGAATACACAGGTCCCTCTGATATGCTCGAATCATTCCCCGGCGCGTGACGGTACGATTGCCGAACTCCCGTATCCGGATTCAGAACATCGAGTCCAGCACTCGAACCGATCAATATGTTGCCGTTCGGATCAGACAGAACCGACAATACGTCCCGAGCACCGCGCTCATATCTGGATGGCGGATATCGAACAAACGAATTGCTGAGATCATCAAAGCGTGCAACGCCGCCCATGATCTCGTTTGGTCCATCCGAAAGCGTCCCACCATCTGAGGTACCCACCCACATTTGCCCACGCCCATCTTCGGCAAACGCCTGAACGCGATTGCCTGGAAGGCTCTCGAGATTGCCCGGTTCAAAAGCATAGTTAGTACACAGCCCCGTTGAACGGTCCAGCCGGCAAACTCCCGCATCAAATGTTGCAACCCACAAGAACCCTAGCCGATCAAGCGCAAGAGCCGTGATGCGATCGGACGGAATCGAGGTTTCGTCGTTCGGGTTCGCTGTCAGGCTTGTCGTCCGGCCGGTCGACAAATCGTAACGCACCAGTCCCTCAAAATTCGTGGCAATCCAGAGGACCGAGTCTTCATCCACGACAAGAGCATTTAATCGTACCGGCGCTACATGATCGTACCGAACGAAGGAATCGTTCATTGCATCGTAGCGATTAAGACCGCCACTTTTGGTTGTCGTCCAGAAGCCGGATGTGCCTGCAGCAGCAAACCCGTTGATCCATGGATCGCTTACGGTCGTTGCATCAAACGGAATCGGGCGGTAAGAACGGACCGAAGAACCATCGTGCCTGTACAGTCCGTCATCTGTACCGAACCATATAAAACCGACAGCGTCCTGATAAATCGACACGACGGCTTGATTGGCGGCAGCTTCCAACTTTGGAATCTGACGAAAACGGATGGATTCTCCGAGGTTCGCCGGTTGCCCTGACGGCAGCGGTTCGGGGGGCCTATCCTGCGACTGGGCCGGCAGGATCAGGACACAGAAGCACAAAAGTGAGAGAGCCGCGCGGTGAAGCACTGTACTTTCCTGATAAGATTTGGGAGTTCCATTATAGGAACAAGAACGATGATTTCGGACGACTTTGGGTCGTTGGTGTATTTTTTTGCGGCGGACCTTGATGCTCGATACGGGGCAGGAAGTGCATTCAGCCGGTTTCTCATCGTCCAATACTTTCTTCTTGGCCCCAACCATGGTCCTTAATTGCAATACAGGATCATTCACCTAGGAGGGCTGCGATAACACAGCGCCAATTGCACTGCATTCGGACCGCAACCGACAAAGTGCGTATTTCAGCAGCCAAGTGCGCTACGGGGCTTGAAAACGCATGCGCAATTTTCCGAATACCTGCCTAGATTAGCGTAGTCGACCAAGGCAACCAAGGACGTTGTTATTGCCGCACCTTATCAAACGCATCGTCCAAACCCAATGCGCAACTGATCATGGCTGAATACAATCTCAATGTCAACGGAAAACAACATCGCGTCGATGTTGTCGAGGACACTCCTCTTTTGTGGGTACTTCGCGAGCACTTGAACCTTCCGGGCACCAAGTTCGGATGCGGCATCGCTCAATGCGGGGCCTGTACTGTTCATGTAGACGGGGCTGCAGTGCGATCGTGTTCCCTGCCCGTTTCGAACGTTGGAAGGTCTCGAATTACTACGATTGAAGGACTTGCCGCCAAAGCGGATCATCCCCTTCAAGAAGCATGGATCGAGCACGACGTTCCCCAGTGCGGATACTGCCAGGCCGGGCAGATCATGAACGCAGCCGCGTTACTTTCTGCAAATGCGTCTCCGACCGATGCCGAGATCGATGATGCGATGAAGGGTAACATTTGTCGTTGTGGCACCTATATCCGAATCCGCGCGGCGATAAAATCGGCTGCTGAAAAAGTGTGACCCTCCCACCGCTTTCTGAGAGATACCGTGGCTTCTAACCCATCCGCTTTCCACCCATTGAATTCCGAAGGACTCGCTTCTGAGGAAATGGCTTCCGAACGTACAACGCCGGTACAAACGGCTTCCGCGCGACCATCCTCGATCAAAACGAGTCTTAACCGCCGTTCCTTCTTGCAAGCGTCTTCGCTTGCCGGTGGGGGTATGGTCCTCGGCTTTAGCTGGCTGGCTGGATGTCAGCCAAACGGCGCCGCTGCGGTCATGAAGAATTTGCCCGACGATTGGTACAGCATCAACGCGTTCCTGAAGATTGGAGAGAACGGACTAGTAACAATCATGTCGCCGAATCCGGAAATCGGTCAGAACGTGAAGACGTCCATGCCGATGATCGTCGCTGAAGAACTCGACGTGGACTGGAAGGACGTCGTTGTCGAACAAGCTGGACTAAACACAGACAGCTTTCGGCGCCAAGTGGCCGGAGGAAGCCAGTCAATCCGCCAAGGCTGGCGCGGCTTACGCATGGCCGGCGCAACGGCAAGACGAATGCTCCTTGAAGTGGCGTCACAGCGCCTCGATGTTGCGGTCAACGAATTGACAACGGCTGATGGGGTGATCACCGACACCGGAACCGGGCGCACGCTTACGTATGGCGAAGTTGCATCCGAAGCGGTGTCGGTTGCGATTCCGGACGAAGTGGAACTCAAAGACCCGAAAGACTTCAAGATCATCGGCTCAACGCGCAACAATGTAGACGCGCCAAAGATCGTCAAAGGTGAACCACTGTTCGGTATCGACCTCCAACGTGACGGGATGTTGATTGCAATGATCGAACATGCACCCGCGTTTGGAATGAAGCTGAAGTCAATGGATGCGTCCGCTGCACTTGCAATGCCGGGCATTAGTGATGTGTTTACAATTGATGCCGCGCCCGACGGATTTGAACCCCAATGGTCGGACGTTAACGCTTTTCCAGAGAAGGTCGTTGTTCTCGGTGACACCACTTGGGAGGTCATGAAGGCCAAGAAGGCACTCGTCCTTGAATGGGAAACTGAGACAACGCTCGAAAGCAGTGACGATCATGCTGGCGCACTAAGCCGCCTCCTTCGAACGGGTAAGGCCAAAGCCAGTCGACGCGACGGCAATCCAGAGCGAGCCTTCCGCAATGCTTCTACTGTAGTCGAGCGAACGTATAGTGCACCGTTTCTGGCGCACAATACTATGGAACCGATGAACTTTTTTGCGGATGTTCGTGACGACAAGGCAGAACTTGTCGGCCCGATTCAAACGCCCGAAAGCCTACGTACTTCCGTTGCCAGCATCCTTGGGCTAGATGAAGAACAGGTCACCGTTGAGTTGACACGCATGGGCGGCGGCTTTGGTCGACGCTTGTACGGCAACTTTGGCGTAGAGGCCGCTCTGATTTCGAAAGCGGCAAAAGCACCCATCAAGCTTGTGTACACGCGCGAAGATGACATGACGCAGGGAACGTATCGTCCTGCCTACCAGGTAACGTATCGAGCAGCACTCGACGCGGACAATCAACTCGTCGGCTTCCACGTCCGGGGAGCTGGTGTCCATGGAAGTCCCGTATTTGCAAATCGATTCCCAGCCGGAGCCGTTGAGAACTACCTCGCGGAAAACTTCAGTTTGGACTCAAACATCGCAACCGGTGCATGGCGTGCACCGCGATCTAATTTCATTGGGGGTGCAGAGCAGGCGTTTCTTGACGAAGTGGCTGAGGCGGCTGGAAAAGATCCAATTGTGTTCAGGCTTGAATTGTTCGACCGCGCCCAGCGCAAGCCGGTTGGGAAAAACAATGATTATGATGCTGAGCGTTACGCAGGAGTCTTGAAGCTGGTGAAGGAAAAGGCTGGATGGGGTATCGAAAAACCGGGCGTTTACCGCGGCGTCGCGGCCTACTATTGCCACAACTCGTACGTGGCCGAAGTTGTGGACATGGTCGCAGTCGACAACCAGCTAAAAGTGGACAAGGTCTGGTGCGGAGTTGACTGTGGCATCGTTGTCAACCCTGGAGCTGCGCGCAATCAAATTGAAGGCGGGATAATCGACGGGATCGGCCACTCGATGTATAGCGGACTATCCTTCGAGGACGGCAAGCCGGACCAAAGCAATTTTGACAACTATCGGATGATCCGCAATCCTGAAGCACCGCGAGAAATCGAGGTCCACTTTATCCAGAATGGAATTGATCCGACTGGACTTGGCGAGCCGTCCCTCCCTCCGATATCGGGAGCACTAGCCAATGCGATTGCAAGTGCAACGGGGAAGCGGCTTTACGATCAACCGTTTGCAAGCAGCCAAGAAGTGCTCCAGGTCATCGAGCCCACAGGGTAGCGATACTCGTCACCGGGGCGTGACTTAGTCAGCCGCTTGGTCTAAATGGATTGGCTTTCGACGTTCGCGCAGGTGGCCACCCGCACGGCGATGCAGCACGGCTTGTATCTCGGATACGGTAGCCAGCG
This sequence comes from uncultured bacterium, assembly GCA_965363925.1. GTDB lineage: Bacteria > Bacteroidota > Rhodothermia > Rhodothermales > JABDKH01 > JAGQWL01. The sequence goes on from CBDTVC010000244.1 coordinate 4,629, forward strand.
CAATTTCTTCTGGGGTTTCGGTCCCGATGTCCAGACCAACGGGGCCGAACAGTCGGCTTCGATCAGAACCTGTAAGTGTTCGTCCGCCTTCCTCGATTTCATCGAATATCCGATCCGTGCGTTGGAAGGGGCCTAGCAAACCGACATACGGCAGGTCAGTCTGTAGCAAGGATATCATCAGCTCCCGGTCCCGCAGATAGGTGTGCGTCATCAAGAGAGCGGCGGTGCGAGCATCTGACTGTATCAGGTTAGTCACATCTTCTGGATGCATTAGAAACACGTGCTCATCGGCATCCGGAAATCGTCGTTTCAATTCCGCCACAGGCTTTCGCCCAACGACAACAACTTCCCAAGCCATTAATTTTGCGCAGCCGACAAGTGCTCGCACGTCATGTCCGTCACCAAAAACCAGCAACCGCACAGGTGGCCGCACGATCTCCAACAGAATGTTTGCTCCATCCGGACCATCCTTAATCACAAGAGTGTGCCAGAGATACGTCTGCCCGCGTGACTGCTCAACGCGTAGCAGGTCACGAGACGCACTAGTGATTTTCGAAAGCAGCTGTGATTGCAGCTCGCCTTCTACTTGC
>CBDTVC010000245.1:0-5211 GCA_965363925.1 uncultured bacterium
AGTCATCGGTGCTGATATCGTACATCTGTTTTACGAGATCGTCTAATGCATCCTCTACTGAGCCGTAGGAACGCTCTGTTGGTCGGATCGACGTTGTCTGATCCAAAGCAATCTCGTGTTCGTAGTTGCGTGCCGCGGTTACAGGCGGGGCACTCGCCTCTTCACCTGCATTAATCCAATCCTGAAGGGCATCCGCAATCATCAGGGTTCCAGCGAGCTTTCCGTCCAACGAGTAACCTGCAACGTGCGGTGACCCAAAGTCGACGCTCCGAATCAACTCAGGATGAGGGACGGGCTCTCCTTCCCAAACGTCAAGGACGAGGCGAGAAGGGTGGCGTAGTTCGTTTTGGAAATGCGACTTGCGTTCTTCTGATCGGTCAGCAAAGCGACGCGGGTCCGGGCCACTGATACCGGCCACTGCCGGCTCAGCTCCACCGGGAGAACTGCCGAGTCCTTCGAGTAGGGCAGCCCCATCCACCACTGATCCGCGCGAGGCATTGATCAACCATACTCCTTTCTTCATGGAGCTCAGTGCCTGGGCGTCGATCAAATGAAACGTCGGGTGTCGGCTCGCAAACGTCAGCGGCACGTGTAGTGAGATTACATCACATTGAAGCACATCCGAGAGGCCGACCAATTCCGGGACGGCTCTGGGATCATCGTCAAACAGATTGGGTTTGGCCTGCTCTGCGAGCGGCGGGTCGTTGGCGAGAACGGTCATCCCCAGCGCGGTCGCTCGGGCGGCCACCCGACTGCCCGTCTGGCCAAACCCGACAACGCCCATTGATCTGCCGCAAAGGCGAGCATCCGTTATTGCGGCAAGACGGAGGAGCGCAGCCGTGACGTATTCAGCAACCGACTCAGCGTTGGATCCTGAGGCGTTTCGAAAACAAACGTTCCGCTTCGCCAGATACTCTAGATCAACATGATCAGTCCCGGCAGTCGCTGACCCAACAAATCGAATGTTGGTGTCGGTGAGCAGTCCAGCGTTGACGCGTGTTACACTTCGAACGACTAGCACATCCGCGTCGCGAATTCGGTCGGAATTGATCTCAGATCCGGCGACTGCAGTTACCGAACCCAAATGGGCAAAATTAGCCGAATAATCGGCAATATTCTCATCAACAACGATTTTTAGCACTAAACCCGTCCGTATCAGCAGTATATAATTCGTGTAAATATGCGGCCAAAAAAGGGCTGATTCAGCGCCACAAAAGCCCTTTCGCAGTCTCCACCAAATCTGCACAATAAATTGAAATTGAGCAGACACACTATTGGTATGTTTTGCGCCTATTGTAAAAATGGCCGGTAACGCCGAATCTCGACAGTTCGATTGTGAATTCCGGGGCCAGAATGGATGATCCTGGAGGATCATTCGAATCAGGGCAGTGAAACCCGTTGAATCGGAACCGCGTAGTAGCCGCTATTGCAACAATATTGATGAGTCGCCCTAAGTCCTTTATTTATATCTTTGGAATCGGGCGCTTGCGTTGTCCAGACGATTCGGGTAATACGATACAGTTGACAAGACAGCACAAGACAGCATAAGACAGCTGAGCAAACAGTTGACGGTAAATGATTAGAGATCTACCAAATATGATTGTGCCTACTGCCGCCGAATCGCGTTCGTGCGAGTCGACGGCTGCAATATCCCGATCGCGACGAACCGGTTATCGCGGCAGCGCACTGCGACTGGCCCGTCGTTACCTGGTTTCAATTAGCTTGGTCGTCGTTGTGTTTTCGTCCATCGCGTTCAGGGCCGGCGATGCAACTGCCTCCATTGGCGAATCGACTTTTGAGCGTGCAGCGTACGGAGTGGGAGTGCTTCCGATGGCGACGCACCACCTTGCACCCGTATCTGGCTTTCAAGTCGGAACGCCGATCACAAGCTGGTCGACCATTCCTTCAGTCCCGCTAAACGCGATTGACTCGGAAACGCTCTGGCTTGCACGATGCATCTTCTCCGAGACAAAAGATCCCCAGGAAATGGAACTGGTTGCGTGGGTTGTCCGCAATCGAGTTGAGACGGCGTACCGCGGTCAAACGACTTATGTAGGGGCGATACTTGATCCGTTTCAATTTTCGGCATTTAACCCATCTACCACTACCCGCTTCTTCTACACTAGCCTGCCCGTGACGGCCGGTTTGAACGGATGGCAAGATGCGGTTAGGATTGCGTACCTGGTGCGCACTGACGATGGCCGGCGACGACCCTTCTCGTCGCTCACGAGGCACTTCTACTCCGAACTCTCAATGGTTGGACGGCGATATCCAATCTGGTCGGTTGGACTGCAACCGGTTGATCCGGGCCAAGGTTTTTCGATAGACGAAAAACGGTTTCGATTCTATGAGGGCATTTCTTGATTCGTGATCAACTCCGACTGATCAAAAGGATGCTGCCCGCTTTTCGGATTCCAGCAGTAAGCCCGATTCTGTTCGCCTCGCTGTTGGTCTCGTTGTTGGTTTCTGGTGGCTGTCGCCACACCGCTCCCGGACCCCGGTCTCAGTCACAGTACAGTGGCCCGGAATTCCGACCCAGCGCCGCTCCACAATTTCGCTTTGACGGCATCCGATTCGCAGTATTAAATGCCGAATTTTTGTTTGATGGAGTTGGTAACGAAGGCGAAGCAACCTTTCCGCACAAGGGAAATCCAGCACTCGCAAAGGAACATAGAGATCAAGTCGGAGCAGTGGTTCGTACACTCGACGCCGATATCGTATTGGTAGTCGAGGTTGAAAACCTCAACACGCTTGAACTCATTATCACCGAATCCCTGAGTGACCTCGGGTACAGTGCCTACCTCGTAGATGGTGTGGATTACTTCACCGGACAGGACGTCGGAATACTCTCCCGGCTTCCGATTGACGAAGTTGAGCGTACCGATCTTCTGGCGCGTGGCAGCGCAGACGCGGCGTTGCAAAACGTCAGCAAGCATATCATTGCCCGCCTGACCATTGGTGGAATCCCGACAACTCTTATCGGGCTCCATTTCCTTGCCCGCCCTTCTGATCCCGGGCGCCGCGTACGACGTCAAGGTCAGGCCGAAGTTATTCGACAAGTCGTCGTAATGGAACAAGCCAAAGGACGCGAAATCATAGTCGCCGGCGACTTTAATGATTTTGACGAGTCGATTCGTGACAGAAACGGCAATCAACCGATCACCGATGTTCTACAGCGGATTAAATCAGCCGGCCCGGGGCCCGAGGACGATCTGAGAAACCTTATCGCTGAGGTGCCGCAGTCAAGTCGCTTCACGGCGCTATGGGATCGCAATGGCAATCAGCGCAGCGAGATTGACGAGTTGTCTGCACTCGACCACGTGTTGGTTTCGTCTGGGCTGTACCGACGCGTTCGCGAGGTGCGATACGTCCAATCACACGATCCACTGACCGTCACGGATCACTTTCCGATTGTCGTTTCGTTTGCGCCGTCGCCGCCTGATTGACCAGTCGGTAACCAACGCCGTGCTCGTCGCCGGAACAAACACGGCGTCCGGTCCGAATGTTGATGGAGCCGCTACCGCCACAATCTTTCGATCAGTGCCAGTCTAAAATCCGACACCAAGGCGGAGCATAACGGCACTTTGGCGCGAAACGTCGTCTGATGAGATCTCCGCACCGCCAACTTCGATGACTCTCCCCTCTTCAAGCCAGCGATTGACACTGAATCCGAACCGTAGCTCGGGCGCAAGAGTGACTGACCCAAGAGAAATCTCAATACCCGCACCGGCGTTTGCAGATAGAAGCAAGTTTCGGACGGCATCATTGAAGGCGTCGTCCGAGCTCGTTGCGAAGGCAACCACAGGCCCAGCCAACAAATAGGGCGACACCAGCGGCGCAGGGAAAAACTTGAAGCGGATGTCGATTGGCACTTCCACCATGCTGAGATCGAATTGGCTTTCCCGGACTCCTTCTGTCAATACCATGTCGCCCATATCGCGGTAAAAAACACCGAGCCGCAGCGACACGGGACCCGCTCCAAGGTCAAAATACACGCCCACGTGGTAGCCAGTGGAGTTATCAAAGGTGGCGCTTCTGCTGTTCGCCTTGATATCACCAAGGCGCTCAAAATTCAACCCGGCCGCGATTCCAACTTGGGCCGATGCAGATCGTGCAGAAAAGGAGAGCGGCGCAGCCAACAGGATGAGCAACGCGATTGGGGCAAGCATCGATTTCTTCATGGGTACCTCTAACAACGGATCCGCAATTTGCGAAAATGGACATTACATCCGGCAACGGCATGTCTGTGGGGACAACCAAGCAATCGCCGACAGGTTCAGGCTTAACGCCTGTTTCATAATCAGATTGCGCTACGCTCAAGCACTGTTAGGCCTCGTCTCGGCTGTCTTGCGTCAGCCTCGCCGGGTGTCTTGCCATAAGGCGCTTCTCATCTCAAACGCTGATAGACGCCGTATTATCTAGACGCCACCAACGGGTACCCGGGCGCAACCAATTTCTGTGCCCGGTGGCGTGGTCCAGACGCAATTCGCGTGCTTTTACCCAGGATGCCCCGATACTTCACGGAATCTCCAACGACCAATCCTGAATCAGTGGACTCAGCATGCCCATCCGCAGCCAAAAAGTCGATATTATTTCACTCAAATCACCCAAGAACACCCCTAAAAACTTCTGTAACGAAGAGGAGTATCCATCCACCAACTAAAACGAACCAAATTGTTGGCAGGGGATTTCTATTTTCCTGTCGCCGTGTCGGTTTCCATACGCCGTGTCCGTTTCCATAGACAGCGCCGTGTGATGGGTTCGACGCAGTGTAGATCTTACAATTCGACCTTTACAGTGTTTGTTCATGAAAATCGGTATTACGTGTTATCCAGTCTTTGGTGGTAGTGGAGTTGTTGCAACGGAGTTGGGGATTGCGCTGGCTGAACGGGGGCATCAGATCCATTTCATTGCCTATTCAATGCCGTTTAGATTGGGTACACTTTCGGAAAATGTGTTTTTCCACGAAGTTGACGTCAATACGTATCCACTCTTTGAGTACCCAAACTATTCGCTGAATCTGACCAGCAAGATGGTCGACGTCGCCAAGTACGAGAACCTCGATCTTCTGCACGTCCACTACGCGATTCCACACGCGACAAGCGCAGTGCTTGCTAGACAAATTCTTGCCAGCGAAGGCATTCACATCCCAGTTGTAACAACCCTCCACGGCACTGACATTACTATTGTCGGAAAGGACCCGTCGTTCCA
>CBDTVC010000246.1:0-5205 GCA_965363925.1 uncultured bacterium
CAGAAGGCGACGGATTCACTGAATTGTTCAATGGCGAGAATCTCGACGGCTGGAAGATCTACGGTACGGAGAAGTGGTTTGTCGAGAATGGAGAGTTAGTGTGCGAGAGTGGTCCGGATGCACAGTATGGATATCTTGCCACAGACGCTCACTACAAAGATTTTGATTTGTCCGTCGACTTTCTTCAGGAAGCGGACGGTAATTCAGGATTGTTCTTCCGTTCGGAAATCGAAGGCACCAAGATTACGGGTTGGCAGGCCGAGGTAGCCCCTCCCGGCCAGCATAGTGGTGGTATCTATGAGTCTTATGGTCGGGGTTGGTTAATCCAACCTGATTCCAGTTTAAATGACGGCGGCTTGAAGATGGGAGAATGGAATACGATGCGGCTTCGTGTCGTCGGGGATCAGGTCACAACTTGGGTGAACGGAACGGAAATGATCGATCTGAACGACGAGAAGATCGGTGCCGGAGCGGGGTCGATCGCTTTGCAGATTCATGATGGGGGCGGCATTCGAGTCCGCTGGAAGAACCTGATGTTGACGCGACTGTAGTTTGTCTTTTCTTACCGGAAAAACAAAAAGGCCTGCAAGATTTGCAGGCCTTTTTGTTTTTGGTCCGAGTTGGTCGTGCTGATTAAGTTGATAACGGGGAGGCGGTTCTGGGAGGCCCCCGCGTTTTCCGTCCTCAAAAAAGCTCTACTTAACCAACCGCCAAATAGGATAATACATGTCAGCAGCCTGCTCTGGTAATTCCACCAGACCCCAGTTCAAGAACCCATCATCCGCACGCGGCTCCAATAACGAAAATGCCAACCTGCCTAACGGCTGGTCTACGGCGACTATCACCGATCCCGCCGGAATGACAACCGATCCACTCTCATAAGAACCTTCGACCGACGTCGCGTAGTGCCCCTGATATTCTCGTTCGTTCACCTTGACACCCGTAATCAGAAATCGTTGGGCAGAAACAGTCGAGTCAGTCCGAACAAAGTGCGATCGAATTCCCTGCATCCGAACTCGCTCGATCACCTCTTTCTGATCGGCCGCGATTACATAGGCTTTCGGTGCAGCGATTGACTCAGTCGGAGTAAAAACGCCGTACTCAAACATCATTTCCGGCTTCCGAACATCCAACCGATTAAACAACATCGCTCCCGAATACGGATTGCGAACCTCTTCAACGTCCCCCATCAGAATCGCGACTTTCTCTGGGGATCGTTCAAAATCAGCAACCAACGCCAACTCCGTACCCACCACCGATTCGCGGTCAGCAGCCTCCACAATTTGCTTAATCTGACCCGCATGCGCGTGGGCAAAATCGAGGATCTCTTCCACAAAGTATTTTGATGCAAAAACCCGATCTTTGAACGTCAAGTAAGCATATGCTTCGGACAGAATCGCCATCCGATTCCTCAGTCCGGCGTAGTTGGTACCGAATCGAGGTCGGTCATCAAACGTATACCAGCCCGGTTCTCCCGATCTCGGGATATTTCCGTAGTAGTAATAGTCCCAGTCGTATTTCGACTTGATACTTTTTGTAACGCTGGGTAACCACTCGTCTCGCAGAAACGAGTCGATGTCTCGCGGCGTGTTCGGATGTAGCGGCGGCGAATACGTCAAGTGGTAGCCGTGATGCGTGCCGTTGGTAGTGTGCAAATCGACAACGACATGCGGATCGTAATCGCTGAGCATGCGCGCCAGCGATCGGGCTTCTGGCGAATCAAGTTTCATGTGATCCCGATTGAGATCATACTCCTGCGCGTTCGGTCGCTGACCCATTCCGCCAACTGGCCCATTCTGGACTCCGCGATTAGTCAACTGAAAACGTTCATTCCCATCCGCATTATAGATTGGCGCAAACAGCACGACAAGCGAGTCTGACCATGATGCGTGCTTGCCATCGACAAGGTCTCGAAGCAACAAGAGTATTGCTTCCTTGCCGCAGACTTCACCTGCATGGATGTTGGCCTGGATAAAGATTCTAGTCTTTCCGGATCTCACCACATCCGCCGCACTGGCTGATCGCACGTTCCCAAACACCAGCAATGGAAGTGCGCGCCCTTCCATTGAATAACCAAAAGTTGTTTTGCGTATTCGGTCAGACGACTCTGCAACCGTATCGGTAAAGTCCCACACTTCCTGATACCGCGCCGTCTCGCGAAAATCACTTCGCTCAGCACGCGTAATCAACTCTGGTCTATACTGCGCCGTCGCAGAAGGCAGACCGGTAGCAACAGCGAACAACGCCACGAGAAAACAACTAAGCTTCCTAATACAGTTCTGTGTCATCTATCAAATATCAGTGATGATTGAAAATCGCAAGAAACGGGGGTCAACGACAAACGACCAGCGGTGCAAGCCAAAGACGTCATCTTCAGCTGAGGCACTATCCTACAAGCAAGCATAATCCTTCCTCAGCCAACGTCGCAATTCCAGCGGAGGCACAATCCTCAGCTGCGGCGCAACCGCCGCCCGGGCGCAACTTCAGCCACGGAGAAATCCGAGCCGCAGGTGCAACCTCAGTCCTCGGCACCACAATTCACCAGCAGCATGCCACCGTTCACGGTCGCCCCCTCGATGACTTCCACGATGTCAGCCATTGACTGCTTTCCGAGGTCCGCATCGTACCAGGCAAATTTTTGCTTCATGAACTCCGACCCAGACAATTCGCTCTTGCTCTTCATCGCCCAGGTCTGAAGCTCCTTTGGTCGTTCAATCAAACAACCAAGCTCACGATAGTCACTATCGAGTACGACAATTGTCGGCGTGGCAGGTCGGCCATCAGGTGTTTTGTGCGATTCCATTACCTCGCGGCCGACCCTAGAGTCTACGATCCGCATATCAAGATGGTCAACCTTGTCTACGAAGCGCGCGAGATACGGTATGATGTTAGCCGAGTCACTGCAACCATCTTCTGCCACGGCAAGAATGTGCAACTGGCTCGGCGACTTGCCGCCGGCTGTCTCCACACGCTCAACGTACTCTTCCGGAACACTTCCCTTTGCAGAATTGCGAAGCCACATCGCCTGCCTTCGGCTCACCGACGGCAGAAACGTTTTGTACTCGACTCCTTGCTCAAACAGCGCGCGCCGGTTAACCGCGTCACTATCCGCCGATGAAACAGTTGGTTGATTTACGCTTGACACGCTATCGACCCGGTTGTTTGTTGCGCAACCAGAGAGCGGCAGGGTTAAAAAGGCAACGACCGCTACCGACCTGAAACACAATCGGGACCAACCCTTCGCGATAGAAGCTGACTTGACAAACGAACCGATTTGATTCATGGTATCAACCCGTTGGACGAAGAATGTTTACCGGATCAAGCTTTCCGAACTCATATTCCTTCGGCGGTTCAACGCCAAGGAGATGCTTTACGAAGTAGTCCCATCGTTTACGCATGAAGTAAGGTGAATTGCCAAATCCGTGTCCCCAGTTTGGCATCATTACCAGGTCAAAATCTTTGTTTGCCTTGATCAATGCATCTGCAACCAACATCGTATTTGAAGGTGGAACGTTGCTGTCCGTCGTGCCGTGCGCAATTAGCAGTTTCCCCTTCAGATTACCAGCCAACAGCTGATTAGCCTGATTGTCGTAGCTGGTGGTGCCGTCTTCGTCTTCCGTGAGGAGTCCCTGCCATTTCTCACCCCAATCGTCCTCGTAGTTACGATTGTCGTGATTACCAGCACCCGATACCGCAACCTTGTAAAAGTCGGGATACGCCAAGATCGCACGCGTAGACGCAAATCCACCACCGGAGTGTCCCCAAATTCCAACCTTGTCGAGATCCAACGACGGATCCTCTGCAGCAATTTGCTTGATCGCAGCGATCTGGTCCGGGATACCGTTGTCACCCATGTTACCGTAGTAGAACTCGTGGAAAGACTTCGAACGGCCAGGCGTACCCATCGCGTCAACTTCTACCACAATGAATCCCAGTTCGGCGAGCGATTGTTTGTCTGATCGCGACGCTCTGAAACTCCTGCTGCCGACACTACCTGATTGCGGGCCCGGGTACAAGTAGTTCAGAACTGGGTATTTCTTGTTCGGGTCAAAATTGGTTGGCTTATACATCAATCCGTAAATATCTGTCTCGCCGTCACGTGCCTTCACCTTGACCGGAATCGGGGGTCGCCATCCAATTGCGAGCAGATCCGAAGCATCCGCTTTTTCCAGTTCAACCAACTGTTCACCGTCGCTATTACGAAGCACCGCGACCGGCGGAATCGTCGGAGTCGAATGCGTATCGACGAAATACTTACCGGAATCCGAAAGCCTGATCGAATGGTTACCCAGCTCTGGGGAGAGCAGTGTTAGGTCCGAACCATCCATTTTCACGCTGTAGAAGTATTGGAAATACGGATCTCCATCTTCCCTGCCATTGCCGGTGAAGTAAAGTGTCCGGTTGTCCAGATCAACGCGCTGCAAGTCCAAAACATTCCAGTCACCGGAAGTGATTTGATTTTTCAACTTGCCCGTCGAAAGATCGTAAAGGTAGAGATGCCCCCAATCATCCCTCTGGGAGTACCAGAGCACTTCATTGGTCTCTTTGAAGACCCGCCAGTTCTGGCCGCTGTAACCTGACTCAAAGAACGTCTCTTCAACCTCTTCCAGTACGTCGCGTATCAAACCGGTCAGCGGATCGGCAACGCGAAGGATCGCCTGTTTGTGGTCACGGGACGAAGAGACAAAGCCGAGCTGCGCCCCGTCTGTACTCCATTCGACGTCGAGGAACGTTCCGCCTCGACCAGCGATATGGTCGCTGGTTGTCGACCGGTGTTGATCCGGCGGCATTTGAAGGCGCACCATGTTACCGGCGTCGACATCAATCACGACACGACTGATGCGGAAGATCACAGAATCTTCCGGTAACGGATACTTCCATGCTTCCAGTTCTGGGTGGCCCACCTGTGTGTTAACGAGGTACATTTCACCAACACCACGCGCATCATGCTGGAACGTCGCAATTTTGTCTGAGTTGGGTGACCAAAGTAACACGGGCCCAGGACCACGAGTCCAGCCAGCATTGTTGGTTCCATAACCAAAATCTTCAACCCCGTCAGTGGTCAACTGTCGCTCCTCCTTCGAAGCGACATCTTTGACCCATAAGTTATGATCGCGAATAAAGACGGCTTTCTTCCCGTCGGGCGAAACGCTCTCTACACTTCTCCTCCGAAACGCAGCAAACCGATCCTCCCTCGATTGCTTT
>CBDTVC010000247.1:0-5203 GCA_965363925.1 uncultured bacterium
ATTGTACCCGTGAATGCGTTGTCGTACAGTTCGAGAAAACGCAGCTCCGTCAGAGACCAGATGTGGGAAGGGATCGGGCCAGAGAGGCTGTTATCGCCTAGCAGGAGGGAGCGCAAAAAAGCTGCTTGTGCGGTAAAGTCAGGAATTGATCCGGTGAAGTTGTTGCTCGTCAGGTTCACCGTGTTCATGAACGGGTTCGGGGCTGTGCCAAGTTCTGGCGGTATGACGCCACCAATAGAATTGTTTGCGACATTGAAAACCTCAAGAACGGTAAAGTCGACCGCTTCAGCGGTTAGCGTGCCGGAGAGGTTGTTGTTCGGAAGGTTGATCTGTGCAACGTTCTGATCTACCGGACTAACACCGAACCAAGTATTAGGGTCTGTTGCGGTAATCCAGTTCGTGTTGTCAGTCCACGTGTCGCCATTGGTCGCGTCATATAACGCTACGAGGGCAAGGTAGTCGTTCGTTACGAGTCCTCCAGGAAGGGAACCGCTAAACGTCAGCCCAAAGCCGAGGTCGAAAGCAAGGCCACCCATGGAAGCCGCGTTCGGTCCGATCTTCCAGCTGCCACCCGCGTGGGGGTCGAGGCTTGACGTTCCCCACAGGTTACCAACGCCACTGGTCGGCGCATCGAAGAAGAATGTGTACACGCCGCCTCCAACGATCCCGAGGCTAGACGGCATGTTCACGGTGTACAGTCCGTCAGCCGGAATCGAGTACGGTGCGGTAGCGAGCTCCTTGCCCGTGCCCCCGTCTCCGCGGAAGACTCTTACAGTTCCGACGATGGGAAAACTCGATCCAAAAGCGTTCACCGTGACGGCGTCAATGGTTCCATGACAGGGAGCCGTAAAGCTCTGACCGACGCCTTGTGTAGAAATCAGATTTGCGAAACTAGACGCTTGTGCCGTGAAGTCGAGGTCCTCGGCCGCCGTGCAGAGGTCGTACTCCGCTGGTCCAAACGTAATGGCATGGTTGGCATCGCCGCCGGCTCCTTCTAGCGGCAGAGCTGCAGTATTCCCGATGAACCGATTGCTGTTAAGAACGAAGTTGTTGTCGTTTGAACCTTCGAATGTGCCGTTACCGCTCGTCGGATCCAGGAAGAACGAGTATTCAGTTCCTTGATCTACGAACAACCCACCAGGAAACGTTACCGTCTGAGGTCCAATAGCAGGAATTGAAACCGGAACGTCGGCAAGAATCGTAAACGGGTTCAGGTACTGGTCCTTCCAGACGCGCACAGAACCGACGATCGGGAAAGTCCCCGATCCGCCGTCCGAGATATAGAACGAGATGGTTTCAATTCGTCCCGTGCACGGAGCGATGAATACCTGACCGCCACCGCTGGTCGGGTTCAGAACCGTTGGGGCTCGCAGGGGATTTGTAAGCGGATTGTTGAAATTGATATCGAACGTTCCCGAAGTACCACAAACCTGCGCATCTGCGCTTTGTGCGGTGACTACAAGTGCGATGATTGCAATTGCAAGAACTCGAAAAACGTTTGACAACAGTCGATCCACCACCAGGCGGCTGTTACAGGCGAGTGTGCGGGACTTGAGATTCATGGTCATACTCTGGATTATTCCGGTCCGGAAAGATTGCCGGGGTCAGAACGATACTTGGACGAAGAGGTGTTGGTCGATGCCGCGATAGAACTAGCGTTCGCGGGCGTCTCGGATCCGCTTGATGATTTGCGTGACGAGCACTTTTTCTTCCGGGGCGCCAACCGCCTGTGGGTCTCTCGCATTAGCAGCTGATTGTCCCGGTGTGACGGTCGGAAGCGCCGACGTCACCACTCGCTGGTTCAACGCCTGGTCTACTTCGATTCCGATGCGGCCTTGCGCGCCACCCGTCACCAGGTTTCGTCCCTCGGGATCCTGCCATAGAAATACGATAACTTCTTCACCCTCGATAAATATGGGCATATCGGAAACCTCGTACAACGAATTGCCAACCCGACCGCCGGGGATCGTGACAATTGTCTCAGGGCCGGTGTTGCCAGCAACCTGGTCATCAACCTGAAGTGTGACTTCAGTCATGATTTGCGTTCGGTCTGCGTTCCAGAAGCTGCGGATGTTCGTTGTCTTGCCAACCACAACCGCACTTGACGTTGTCGCAAGCTCCTCAAGGGAGGCGCTGTAGACTTGCGCCAAAGCCGCATTAGCGGCAATCAGAGCAAAGCATGCGACGACTAGCGCGGCCTTTGTTGTTCGAACAGCTGATTGCAAAATCAGGTCGGTACTCATAGTGTTGACCACATCTTTTGGTTGGAAATCCAATGTCACAGGACGAAGGATTTGTACTAATCTATCTTAATGTTCTACTACTCTGCGGGGGTGTAGGGCCGAACGTCTCGCCGGTCCATTGGCGTCGCCAGTTGCCGGAAGAAGTCCTGCTACAATGAACTACACACTTTGCTGCGAGAATGTTGGCGAATCGGTTCGGACTCGCCGAAAGTTTCAATTCGCGGGGCCACTGAAACCGGCCACAACCAGACACAGCTGGACGGACGACCACGCATACCGGACAAACCGCGGCAGTCATTAGAAGTCATAACGATATTGTTTTCGCAAGCGGACGCACATCCAGGCGAAACGATCAAAACCTTAGAAAGGACGAACGCGAGATTTGATGGGGTGATTGAGGGTACTGCACATACATAATGATGGTTCAATCATAATGATGCTTCAGTAAATGGAGTTGCCTCCTACAACAACTGCCATTTAATCCAACTTCGTGAACGGCGAGTCAAATACCAAGGGTCTCCGCACGTTTGTTGGGGAAAAGTGCGTATTAACAACACGTTGAGCCCAAACGTATTAGCCTCAATGTCCTGGTCCCGGTGTTCCAGGATGGACAAGTAGGTCTCTAGACTGTTAGCGGCAAAGATGTCGCTTCACCTGAAGTATCGTACGTAGATGTCGATGCAATGAGCGCAAAATCCATCCCTGAGGTTGGTCCTGCAGAGCGATTGTTACGTAACCAAACAGTCAAACCCGGGATACAGAAAAGCAATTTCGGCTACTTCCAATCGCCGGACAACACAAAAGGAGCCCAATGGAAGGGATGTGATAACTTACCCGATTCGATCAAGCGCTTTTTTGCAGCTCGAAGGGACTCTGTCTTGCCAGCAGATTCGCGGACAAGATTTGAGTAAAACTCGTCCATGAGGGACGCGGTTGATTCGTCCGCCACGCTCCATAGGCTAACAACTACGGATGGCGCGCCAGCATACATAAAGGCGCGCGTTAATCCGACCAGCCCCTCACCCCTTACCATTCGTCCAAGGCCCGTTTCGCAGGCAGACAGAACGACGAGATCTGCGGTTACGTTCAGGTTAAAAATCTCGGCCGCCTGGAGCAAACCATCCTCAGAAGGATCGTCGTCGTGCGCCAAAACCACCGCGGAAAAATCTGGACGTTTCTCGTCAACCAATCCATGAGTTGCGAGGTGCAGGTATCGGTATCGCCCTGCAGATCCGAGTGATTTGATTTGATCTTCCGTCGCCTCACCGCGCAAGAAAACATCAGCATCACCATCTGCGAAGTATCTGGATATTGATGTGACTTCGGCTCCGCTATAGGGCAGTCGGCCCAGCGATGCCACCAGTGACCCTCCAGTGGGCAACGTGCCGTCGCTTGCATCCGCGATGAGTTCCGACTCAAACACGGGGTCTCCAAAGGCGAGGAGGCCCTTCGTAATTGAAGCGGACCTGGTGTCACGGTCTGAAGTGAGCTGCTCCAGAATACTTGCCGACTGAGCGTAGCTTACGGCATGGTCTACGACGAGATAGGGGAGATCCTTAAATACTGAATCATCAACAGCGGTGTCTGTAATGAGCGCTTCAAATGGCAAGTAATAAAGCACGTCATCCGGAACGATTACGATCTTCTTACGGGTTTGAAGTTCTTTAGCTGCTGGCTCGATTAACATCTGATATAGCCCATAAGCAGTCTTTGCGTACGCACCTGTTTCCTCGACATCGGGCTTCGTCAGGGCAAAGCGCAATAGTTCAACTTGCTCACGGATCGTCTCCCGGTTTGGCAGCTTCACCAGCTTTCGCGAATCGTTCGTCGCGATCCAGAGCGCAGAACTACTGTCGCCGAGCGAGTATTCAAGGAGCACTACTTCGTCATCGAGTACAGACTCCTGAATAAGGGAGAGCGGACTAGGTTGCGGATACTGAAGCTCGGCATAGCGTGGATTTTGCTCACGCAGGTCGCGTTCCAGAGTTGTGTATTCAGATTCGGCTCCTGCTAGTTCAGCCTTTAAGGAGGCAAGCGCGTCCTCGTCTTTCTGGGGCGACGCTGCCGTCAGTGATACACTATTGCGCAATACTACCAGCCGTTGAAGCAGACTGTCTTGTCGAATAAGGAGTGTTTCGTCGACGCCGCTTTTTACATCCGCAAGAGATTCCGCAAGCAAGTCCAGGAAAGCGCGGGCCTTTGCGCGCTCAGCAAATAAAAACGCACGCTCGTCAAAGCCCTTGTCCGGATGTTCTGCGTGAAGACCGGTAAGCATGTGAATAAACTCTTCGTACGCGTACCGTTGTTGAGCCAGAAAACCGGCTTTGTCCTCGTCTGTATTTAGTCGCCCGCGACCACTCTCCAAGACCTCAAATGCCTCTTCGTAGTGGCGAATCGCCTCGTCGTAAGAACCACGTTTTTCGTTTGTTTCGCCAAGCCCAAGCTTGGATGCAAAGATCAGATCTGGCACATTCAACTCGACGGCGCGAACCAGGGCTTCATCGAAACTCTCAATTGCATCGTCAAACTGCCCCAGGCGATTTAGAACATTGCCCGTCAATACCAAGGTTGTCGCTTCCCCAATGTTGTCTTCCAGTTCTCGGGATAGCGCAAGCGCTTCGCTTATACTCGACTGGGCAGACACATAGTCGCGCAATTCAAATTGAGCGCTTCCCAGATTGATCAATGCATTGAGGACGCCAAACTGATCGTCAATTTCTTGAAACTGTTTCTGTGCCCGGTCAAAGTATCGGGTCGCTCGATCCGGTCGTTCAGCGTACAGGTATACCACACCAATGTTTGATAACGCATTAGCGAGTTCAGCACCGTCTTCGGCCTCCGTCGCAAGTTTGACGACTTCCTGGTAGTGCTTCAACGCAGACTCGAAATTCCCCAGCCGCCGGTACGTGATTCCGAGATGGTTCAGAATATCCGCTGCAGGTACACCTTGTGCTTCACGA
>CBDTVC010000248.1:0-5195 GCA_965363925.1 uncultured bacterium
CCGGGAGATGGATCATCATTTCCGTCCTTTTATTTTGGGTTGGATACCTGGCGATCACGCTCGTCGTAGGATTCTCTACGTCCATCACGATTGGTTCCGAGGTGTGGCAAATCACCGCTTGGGGATTCATCAGCAGTGCAGGATTGATCGCTCTATCCCGTTTCTTGATGCGGATCGAGAAGGGACCCCGAACAGATCTCGACTTGTCGGTGCGCCCTGCGAGTATTCGGCGCTTTTCATTCGGGTTCTTGATCGGCGCGGCCTCGTTCGGAATTCACGTTACAATTATCTTGGTCCTCGCGGGCCCGATCCAATTCGAGTTTGTGTCAGGGGTCGGCGCCATAGCCGCCACGATCTACTTCGTTCGGTTTCTAGCCACCTCGTGCATGGAGGAATTGGGGTTTCGCGGCTATACACTCCGACGACTCAACGAAACAATGGGAACCTGGCCAGCCGTGTGGCTTACTTCCGTGGCGTTCGGACTGAGCCACCTCAGCTACGGCTATGACATGCAAAGCATTCTACTCGGGGTCATTCCCGGCGGCCTACTTTGGGGCATGAGCGCGATCGCTACTCGAGGACTTGCCGTTCCCATCGGCCTGCACGCCGCTTGGAACTTCTCTAACTGGTCAGTCGGCGGCAGAGCTGAAACCGGTGTCCTGCGCATCATTGCGGAGGAGGATGCGATCGAGCTGATTCAAATGGTGGGCACCGCGAGCCATGTATCGATCATGGGAGCGCTAACGATCGTCTTCTGGTTTGTTCACCGGCGCAACGTCCAGCGAGCTGCCCCGTCTTAATGAGACGACCACGTGCGCCATTGAATTGAACCTATTACGGGCTTCTGCCCGACTTCTACGTCCGGCGGGGGCATCCGCCAGGTTTGAGCAACGGGTTGTGGTAGTCCATGACAATGATTTAGCGCGAGACAAGTGTGAATTTTCGCTCACCTTGCTTCCTCAAACGCCTTCTCCCGATCGTCGCCGCAGATCGATTCGACCCGGCAAATTAACTTTTGCACATCGGTAATCAACAATTTATGGATTGATTATTCCGTTGGCACCCAGTTACTTGAATCGGATATGCACATGTTTTGATTCAAGTTATCGTAGTTGATTTTGGATTGAGCGGTGCCATCCGAGGATGGATCGGGTACCTCACGGTCACTGGAGAATCCCCAACGCGAGGCGAGTTTTATAGCATCTTTTTTCAAATCGGATGTAGAACCGGATTTTGCAGCGGCCCCGCTGCGCCGCCCCCATTCGAATACGAACTAGCCCAAATCATTATGCTCCGACCCAATTTCTCGGCGTACGCCATGTTCACGTTGGCTTTCGTCCTAAGCACTTTTGTCTCGTCCGCTGCTAACGCACAGCAGTTTGGTGGCGCAGCTGCGATTATCGGTGGCGACGTTTTCGCTGGTTATGTTCAAAGCACTGACATATCTGGAATTGTACATGTCTATCGTGACGTAGATGGGAAATGGATCGAGGTGGCAAAGCTCTCCGCCTCAGACGCGGACGGCATGGATGACCGTTTCGGCCGGGCACTCGCTGCTTCGGAGGGCCGTCTCTACGCCGGCGCAACGACGCGAAAAAATTCCAGCGGCGCGGTTTATGTGTTCGACACGAGTGCAGACGGACAGTGGCGAGAAAGCCAACTGCTTGCACCCGCCTCAGTAAAGGAGGGCGATTCGTTCGGACGGTCGATAGCCGTAGCAGGCGACCACATGTTCGTAGGCGCGGCAGGCACCGACAGTTTAACGGGTGCCGTGTATTTATACACGCGCAACGCCTCCGGCAAATGGATGGAGTCAGCAAGGTTTCAACCGGAGGACCTTATGCAGGGAGACCTGTTTGGCCTGAACGTCGCGGCCAGTGATAACCATGCATTGATCATCACCATCAGCCCCGGAAATGAAGATCGAAATCCTCAAGTCTACGCTTATAACCGGACAGGGGCAGACTGGACGTCTATGGGTACGCTGCCGTCGACCGACTATGACGAGCAACTGGCGTTTGGCCTTGTAACAGCGGCATCTGGATCCCGTGCATTTGTTGGAGGACAGGGTCTCGGCGAACGCGGCGGGGTATTGTTGTACACGTTTGACACGTCAAAGGGTGAATGGAGTTATGACGGGATATTGTTTTCCGGAGATGAGGATGGCGAAATCGGCTTTGGAGCATCGCTGACTGTCGCGAACGGCTCGTTGTACGTGGGCGCTCCTGGTGCTGAAGACGGTGTAGGCAGAGTTTATGTGTATCCGCTTGACGTACTACCGTCGACTAAGCCGACCGATACGATCATCCCTCCATCCGACTTGAACAACTTCGGTAGTGTGCTGGCTGTAAACGACAAATTCCTAATCGCCGGAAATCCTTCTGCGGATTTCGGATTGGGTCGAGTGGGTGTTCTTGAGCAGAAGGCCGATGCGGATTGGACGTTCGCCACAGAAATCTTTCAGGAAATGGATGGAATGGCATCTGTTAGCGGCGAGCAGGTTCGCTGTCACGACGGGGATGCCGCCGGGTTCGGCTGTCAAAAGGTCGACTTACTTTCGTTTATGCCTGTTGCGGATTTGGGCGGTGGCCGGGGTGCACGTACGAGTGACGTTTGGGGCTGGACCGACCCAGTCACTGAGAAGGACTACGCGCTGGTTGGCCGGATGGACGGGACGTCGTTTGTAGACATCAGCGATCCATACAACCCCGTCCTGATTGGCAACCTGCCGATGACGGATGGTGCGCAAGCAAACATGTGGAGAGACATCAAGGTCTACAAGGACCACGCATACGTCGTAGCCGATGGTGCGGGCGACCATGGCATGCAAGTGTTCGACCTGAGACAATTGCGGGATGTTCAGAATATACCTGCGACGTTCTCTGAGAATGTGCTTTATGACAAAATTGCCAGCGCACACAACATCGTAATCAACGAGGAATCTGGGTTTGCGTATGCCGTGGGAAGTAACTCCGGCGGCGAAACGTGCGCAGGCGGCAGTCATATGATTGATATCCGGGATCCACAGAATCCAAAGTTTGCTGGTTGCTTTGCGCATGAAGGAACGGGGCGCACTGGCACAGGCTATACACATGACGCACAGTGTGTTGAGTATGCCGGTCCGGACACGCGTTATTCCGGGCAGGAAGTTTGCTTTGGCGCAAACGAAACGGCGCTAAGTATTGCGGATGTTACCGACAAAGACAGCACGGTTACACTTTCGTCGGCCGAATATCCGAATGTCGGTTATGCCCACCAGGGCTGGCTGACTGAAGATCATCGCTATTTTTTGCTTAATGACGAGTTGGATGAATTAAGCGGTTTGACGGATGGAACGCGAACGCTGATTTGGGATGTGTCTGATTTGGAGGATCCGCAATTGATTAAGGAGTATGTCTCGGATGTAAAGTCTTCGGACCACAATCTCTACATCAAAGGGAATCTTGTGTATCAGTCGAATTACGTTTCGGGACTTCGGATACTGGATATCTCAGATATTATGAATCCGGTTGAGGCTGGGCATTTTGACACGGTTCCGGGTGAAAGCAACGATCCTGGTTTTGACGGGTCGTGGAGCAACTATCCGTTCTTTAAGAGTGGCGTGATTGTCGTGACCAGTGGATCGGAAGGGCTGTTTCTGGTTAAGAAATCCGATTTGGGATTGTAGCGAGTCGGGTGCAAAACGTCAGGCAGACTTGTATTACACTTCGGTCTTCCGGTATTGCTAGCTTGACAGCAGAGGGGATAGAGGGTGGCACCCCCGGGGCAAATTCAGGGCAAACGGCTTGACTTATGCCCCAGAAAGGAGATTGGCTTAGCCCGGTTGATTGTTTGTGACGGGAACACCCGCACGGCCAATCAACCGGGCTTTCGTCGTTTTGTCTCTACCGATGTCCCAAGAATTGACATCGAAATTTGGATACGACGGCGCTAACCCTCAACACCCTCTCTGCAATCCCGAATCGTTTGTTCTAGAAACTGGTGCAGTGACGACATTTGTCGGCTTCCAACTCGACGGCCAAAATGGCCGACCAGGAATACGGCGACCATTCCAATGGCCGCTCCCGGCACAACCCACAACATCCGGGCGTCCATCCCCAGCCAGTAAGAGGTCATGCCGAACATAAATCCGACAAATCCGGCGCACAGGAAAAAGAGATAACCGGCAACAAAGCTCGTCCATATGGACGGCCGTGGGCCAAAAAGCCCATGCATCGTGCAGCCGTCTCCACCGGACCGTTCCTCGAAGGACACCTCGAGCTGCGGTGACCACGTACGCTCCAGCTCTGCTGGCACGCGTATCACGACAGACAAGTCGAGTACCTGCGTCCTGATGGCTTCGGACCCGTTGAAGACTTCGGATACAGCATGACGGCTACTCGAAACCTTTGGTGCGCCGACATCAGTTCCTCCCAAGCCCTGCATTTCGGTCGCGCGTAAGCACTCCAGTACGGATCGCGCATCTACGTCAAGATCCCGTTTGAATCTCGGTCGAAGTCGTAAGTCAGCCATGACGTCATTATGTATGCCGAAGGACTCTCAACATACAACCTGCCGCCAAAGACGATCAAGACCGGACGCCATTAACCGCTCATTTACTTTTTGCGATCCGGATCGCACAATCACTGTCCCGAGCGCAAAAAGAGGACGAAACAACACAATTTCACCGAATTCTTGAAACCATCTTGCGACACGAGGAACGTTTCACGCTCTCGGCCTTTTGATCGGGTTCTCTTTAAACACGCCCGAACGGGCCCAAGTCTGATCTATGTCGCAATCCAATCTCCGCAATATTGCAATCGTTGCCCACGTTGACCACGGCAAAACTACCCTGGTTGACGCACTTCTTTGGCAGAGCGGTACTTTCCGCGAAAACCAGGACGTGCAGGAGCGGGTCATGGACTCCATGGATCTGGAAAGGGAAAAAGGAATCACCATTATGGCCAAGAATACGGCCGTACAATTTGGTGATACTAAAATCAATATTGTCGACACACCCGGTCACGCTGATTTTGGTGGCGAGGTCGAGCGTACGCTCAGAATGGTCGACGGCATCATGCTGCTCGTGGATGCCGCCGAAGGCCCTCTACCCCAAACCCGGTTTGTGCTCACAAAAGCACTTGAGTTGGAGTTACCGGCCATCGTCGTCATCAATAAGATTGACCGCTCGGATGCCCGCGCGCAGGAAGTCTTGA
>CBDTVC010000249.1:0-5190 GCA_965363925.1 uncultured bacterium
GATACCCCGGCCTACGACATGCACACCGAGGTACGAGAGTAGCAATCCCATCAGAAGACTGACAAGGAGTGCATTCAGAATGAAGCCTTGTGTTAAGAGTTCGATCATTGTGTGAGAGTTAAGGGACTCAAGCGACTACGGTTTCAGGAAAATCAACCTCCTTCAACCTTCGAGAGCGGTGCGCTTCCAATGAATTTGCTGATTAAGAGCGTAGCTACTTCATTGCTTAAATTCACGGCTGAGCAGCTTTGAAGGCTTCAATAAGTAAATCAATGTCATAGTCGAAGATATCAAAGTAGGTTTTGACTTCCTTGTAGGCGCCAACAGATGAAGCGAGTTGCACAACCGTGGCGTCTGTCTTTCTAGCGACGAGATCGGCGGAGTCTTTGCGATAGTACGGAGCTATGATGATTGTCCGGATCTTTTGAGCGTTCATTAAGCCGATTATCTTTGCGAGCTGGGACGGGGTCGGAGGCATACCAGGTTTAGGCTCGAGGAAGTCGACAATAGTGATTCCCAGGTGCTTCTCGAAATACGGCCACTGGTTGTGGTAGGCAACTATCTTTGTGCCTTTGTAAGGCGCTATTCGGTGTTCCCATTCTACAATTTTTGCATCCAACGCATTCACGAATGCCTGGAGGTTCTGTGCGAAATAGGCTTGCCCAGTTGGTTGTATGCGCACCAGGGCGTCATAAATATTTTGCGCGATCACTTTTCCGTTAGACGGATTCATCCAATAGTGGGGGTTTCCGTAGACATGAATGTCTCCCTGTTCACGACTCGTGCTCGACGGTACTTCAAGCAAGGGCACGTTTGTCGATGCATCGACATAGCCCGGAGCACCTTTCAGGATTTTAGCGTTTCGCGCGCTATTAAGCAGTGGCGGTACCCAACCCGATTCAAGGTCGAGTCCGACGTTGATGAACATGTCTGCCCGCGAGAGCTTGACGATGTAGCTTGGCTTGGGGTCTACAAAGTGTGGGTCCTGATAGCCCGTCGCAATGGCAAACGTCTCTACCCGGTCTCCACCGACGTATGAGGCGATGTACGCAAGATCAGGGAGCGTTGTCACAATGCTCACCTTCTTTTGTGCCTTTGCGGTTGGGACGTACGCGACAAACAAAAGCGCGAGTGCAAGTAGGTATCCGAAATTCTTCATTCTTCTGTCGATCTAAAGCGTTGTTGATTGGACCAATTGGCCATCATCAAAGGTGTATTCAGTTTGCGACGTTCTGTCCAGTTTTTACGGGGCTAGTATTCATGCGCGCCGTGAGCGCCAATTACAAAAACGGCACGAAAGAGGACCTGGTAGTTTCTGTCCATTTCTCGCGCCTCGCTAGATCGAAGCCCAAATTCTAGCTTTTGGAATTCGGTTGCGTTCCATCTTAGTGTGCCTGACACGGCATTCTCGTTCCAGGACGGATTGTCCGGGAGGTCCGAATGATCAAACCGTACAACAAAAAACCAACGCCGTGCCAATTGATAGCTTCCTAACGCGAAGAAGCCCCAGGTTGAAACGGCGTCATCTTCTTCAACCTCTGCGCGACTAAAGAAGGACTCGCCCTGAAGCATCAATGATTTGTACGTCTTGAACCGCAGCGGCTTCCAGATGTAGGTGATGTCGATTCCCCCGAGCAATGTCTGCAAGCCATCAGGGTTGGCTCCACGCGCACCGCTTAACCCGAGCTCGAGCGTGGAGTTGTCGCTGAGGTCCCAGAAGTTCTTGAGGTGTCCCACGTAGAGCAGATCGTTTGAGTCTTGATGCTCAAAGCTTTCTGACTCCGCTGGGCCGCGTGTTACATCAACCGTAAGATCCTGGAAAAATCTACGATTGGGAAGGAGCCAGCTCACTGACAGGCCTTGGTCATTTAATCCTTCGTCACCGAGGTAGTTGGCATAGATCGCCGGAGTGTCGATGAAGGGCAGTGCATGCGGATGAATCCGATTTAGTTTGCCAAACACACTCCTGAACTTGCCAACCCGAGCTTGCAGGCGAAGCGGAAGCGACAGAGTTGTGAGATAAGCTTCCTCCAACTCAAATTCGAAGCCTCCTTCGCCGTCATTGCCGACGGCAAAGAAGAAGTCCGCGCGTGCATATGGGTCAACGACGGAGCTCAGTACACCTTCAACTTCGTGTAGTTCGGCGTCTATGTTTCTCTCGGCGTCTGACAGATACATCGCACGAAAATCACCTATTACGCTGATGTTAGGATTTAGAGACGGAGCGGTTCGCGCAGTTGTCCCCGCCGAGGTGTTTGAAGTTGTTTCACTCAAACCCATTTCGCGCTCCAACTCGCGAATGAGCAGCGAATCTGCCGCTGCCGAAGAATCGGCCACGACCTGCGCACGGACATATTGTCCCGTCTGGGTCGCGAGTAAAAGGACTAGCAGAAACGTTTGAATCTTGAACGTCAATGACATGGCGTTCCTCGTTGTCTTGGGTTCTCGATTTGGAATCCAAACGCGTGGAAGAGGCAACGCTTTTAGTAGCGTCTGACTAATCCCGCCGTCAGGAATTCTGAGAAGAAGAGCTGCGGATTGGCGGACCCGATCAGCGGGAGGCCGGCAGACTTCAGACTACGATTGTTTGGGCGGGGCGCGGGCTTGCGAGTGATCTAAGTACGCGGATTGTAACAGCGCTTCCGACGCCGGCAGAGAATCGCCAGCAGGTATGAAGGCTGCAACGGACAGCCGATTTGCTGTTACGTCTGCTATAAGTGGTGCGCAGAGCACACAATCACTTGCAAACCAGAAGGCAGCGACACCGTTTACGAGCCGTGATGCACCGTCCTGTGGGTGCGGATGATCGTGCGCGGCCTTGGTGGCAGCCTCTAGTTCCAAGGTGTGGTGTACACGATGAACAAGCGGTCCAACGAATCCGCCAAGGGCGAAAACGATCAATAAACTGGCTGCTATTTGCCCGATGTAGCCTTTCACGTTGGACGGAACCGAAGCCTAATTTGATTTAGCTGATTCGTACCTGAAACGCAATTAACGTAACGTTGTTCGGCGTTCAGTCAAAGGGACGAGCGGGTCCGTCCCGGAGCGCCCAGATTCGGAAAAGGCCGATCGACGCTATCGTTGCACCAAAAGAACACGACTCGTTGTACCCCGATCACCGAACGCTACTACGACGTACGGCCCAGGTGCCCATCCGGACACATCTAGATGCGTCGTAGAACCGTCACGTTGCTCGACCGACGTGACGATACGGCCAAGTATATCGTATATCGCTATGGCGTCACCCGGCGCCCCTGTCACAGAGATGGAGGTGCTCGCCGGGTTGGGAAACACTGTGATTGAATTTGACAGGCTTAATTTCGGTCTTTCGACAGACGTTGGCACGTGTCCGATCACGGGGTTAAGCCAGCTCCAGATGTCGTCGTGGTAGTCCGTCGGAACGTAGCTGAGCGAAGGACTGTTGCCCATCCGCACCCAGACCAGCTTCTGACTGCGGGCCACGGAAACGAATTGGCCCTGTCTGCCAGCGGCGAGAAACGCGTCCGGTGGCGCGTTCGGGGAGAGTGATCCTGGAAACGAGTCCGGTGCCTCGGGGAGAATGTGGGATGTTTGTCCGTTGAGCCACCACAAATAACCGTACGACGGATTCAAATCCTGTGACGGTGTCGTCATCGCACGAACGTACGCCGTGTCGGTCAGTACTGGCGTTCCGTCCCAGACAAAGTCTCGCATAGAAAGCAGTCCGAATCGCGCTGCGCTTCGCGGTGTCGAATAAAAGAAATTGTTGTAACCCGACTCGACCCATTCGCCCTCAAAACCAATCTGTGGTCGCAACCGAGACACCGTGAAGTCCGTAAGGTCTTCCCCCGACGTTGTTTCGACTAGTGTGTGGAGCAAACTGTACGGAGCATTGTGATATACCCACCGGGTGCCCGCATCGGCGCGATAGGTTTGACAGATTCGAAGCGTGCAGAAGAACGAGTCTTCCTTTAACCCCGTGGTCATCGTCAGTTGATGCCGGATTGTGATGGCCGCCTCCTGTTCGGCAGAGAGCAGCGTCCACCGGCCCAGGTATTTCGACGTTGTATCAGCGATTGCGAGTAAGCCCTCCTGCTGAGCGAGTCCCACGAGCACGGCGGTCAGGCTCTTTCCCGCAGAGTACCAAATCCACGTGCTGTCCTGACCAAAGTCATCGAAGTAGGCCTCGATTACGATGCGCCCGTCCAACAACGCGACAAACGCCTTTGTCTGGGTCTGCTGCAAGTAGTCGAGCAGGTCTGGAATGGCGGCTTCATTCCAGAGCGCTTCTTCCGGCGTAAGGGTTTCCCATTCACCGGTTCCCACGGGCGGGACGTACTGCGCGGAAGCAGGGTTGGCGGCAAACGAGAAAAGGATCGCGAGGGTCAGAGTCGTGGCCCTGCCGACCGAGTTGCCAATGCGTTGAAGCATGAACGGATTTGGTGTTGAGTTTCAGGTCGGCGGACGATCTGTGTTGGCGGCCGTCGTTGTGCCGACGAGTGACGACCGGACACCTGACAAGAATATCGGTCGATCGCAGTGAAGCATCAAACGGTGGCTTTAGGCAAAAGGTGTTTGAATTTCCAAACAAACGTCTAGCACAAGGCGGCGGATCCTGGAAACCGTGTGATTCATCACCCTGAAGCGGTTCGGGAATTATTTCTGATCACCTGGCCCGCGTTTCGTTGCCTTTCCGCATACCTATTTGACCCAAACTCCGGGAACGTCCACTTTTGAAACGACAGCCATGATCACTGATACGAACCCACCTCGACTATTAAGCGCAGCCATCGCGCACTGTAACCGATTGATTAAAGGCGCTGCGTTGGCGATTGCGCTGCTGGTTGCCCTGCCAATCGCGGCGTTCGGGCAATCCGGCCCAGCCCAGGTTGCTTACGCGTGGGCGAATAACTCTACATCTGCCGTGTACACTCCTACTTCTGGGTACGCCTACAGTCCGACCGGTACTATTCAGGTCCAGCGGAGCTCTACGGGGTCGTACAACGTTGTATTTGCTGGCCTTGGAGCGCTAACCGATGCCCAGCTTGGCGGGTTGGCGAACGTTCAAGTGACAGCCTTCGGCTCTGCCGCTGCCTGGTGCAAGTTGAATTCCTGGGGAGGCGTAACGGACTTCAGCGCCAGCGTTCAGTGTTATGATAGCGATGGACTACTCGCCGACACGCGATTTCTAATCCAGGTTCTGTTGCCCGG
>CBDTVC010000250.1:0-5176 GCA_965363925.1 uncultured bacterium
GCTAAATCCGGTCAGATGAATTGTAGTCGCCTCGGGTTTTCGAGGCTGCCGGCATTGGTCGACGTACGTGCGTTCACCAACCACGGCTCTCCGCCTCTTCGGTTAAGGCAGTCCAAGCCGGTTTGTCATCGCCGTTTGCAGATTTTAACCCCAACCGACCAAGGTACTCGAGGAAGCAGGGGTTCGATAGCCCGTAATACTGCTCGTACGTGTCGAGAGCCGATTGTGAGATGTCGTGCATCCACGTGAACTCGACTGCCTCAATCGCATCCACGTGTTTGTCCCAAGCAGTAAAGGCGTTTCGAACAAACTCCGCCTGACGACTTTCGGAACTTCCGCAATTTGGTGATGAGGGTGCACCGTATTCAGCGAAGATGATCTTTCTGTTTGGGTATCGAGTGACAATCGAGGCGAAAACGTCCACAACCACGGAAGGGCTCTTAATCGTAAAATCCCCGTTGAGCGGATAGTACGTCGTCAAGACGACGTCTGTGTCCACGTTAAGACTATCTGCATACGCCTGCGACTGAACCATGCCGCCGTAGGTAACCTTCGACCCAACACGCAGGCCGGCGCGAAGCGTCTTCGCGTGAGCGGCAGTAGACTTGTAGAATATTCGATATTGATTCCACTGGGTGTCATTGGCCAACGTGGCGTCGATTTCATTGCCGATGCTTAGTGCAACAAGGTCAACGCCGGCGATCTTCGGCATTGCCCAGTCCAGCATTGCGTTGTATGCGTTGATGACCGCTGGACTGTCCCATGTCTCGCCTTGCAACCAGTCAGGCCGCCGGTCGTTGTTCGTGTCGATTGGGTTGAGTCCGATTAGAAGCGCTACTCCGGTTGCTCCGTAGTACGCGTTTGCGATGCTTAGAAAATCTGGATTCATCCCATACACTCCGGGCGCAGATTCAACATTATCCCACGAAACGGACAACGAAGTGAACTGCATTCCGGTGGCCGTCGCTTGGCTGAACGCAGTGTCGAAATCGCCGTCGGTACGGTCAGAAATCGAAATGCCCAGCTGGCGTGTTCCGCGAGGCTCGACGTCGTCTTCCGTTTCCATTTTGGCGTCATCGCATCCCGGCAAGGCGCTCAGGATTAGAGATGAAGCCAGACACGTTATCAGGAGTGTTCGTCGTGCCGGATTCGTTTGGGGTTGCTTCGGGCTGCGGGGGAATCCCACCGCAAGTTTGTGAAGAGTCAGCATATTGGTCACGATTCGATTTGGGTCGGAATCTAATTGCAAGATCGTCGCTGCTATTGGACGATTTGTCTGGAACCCTACCCAATTGGTCCATTATGCATTGCATTTCGTGTGTCCAATAGCTACTTACAATTGCAGGCAAGATGAATGCCCAAGATTATCGGGCTTCGTCTACGTGCAAAGCCTTGGCGCTGAAGGTGGCAAGTTCTACGACGCACTAGACAGACAGTACGAGGCTAACAGTACCCGTTTGCAGAGCGGGTGCTAACTGTATACACCTATCCTCTCAATTATCGCGGCCGCAAAGCTGCAGCGTTCTCATGTCGGATGACAGCAACTCACAGGTACTGGCATTGCTCACCGAAATACGAGACCAGCAGAAAGTTGCGCTGGACCGCCAGAAAGAACATCTTGAACTCGCGCGTGATCAGGTTGAACGGTCTCGCAATCAGGTGGATGAATCGATCGGCCTGCAGCGGCATGCTATGGATCGCATCAAGCAGATTTCGATCATTGTGATTCCCTTGATTCTGCTTTGCGTTGGATTGATCGTTTACCTCGTGCTACGATTTCTATAGGGAGGTTAAACGGGCCTGTCGATCAGCAATCTCACAACTCGATCGGCGACCACGGGATTCCCGCAGATCTGCGGTAGTTTACGCCCAGCGCAGTCCAACGTTGTGCATGCCGGGCAATCCGCAAGCGGTAATCGCTCCAGTCTCGTTTATCGCTGGCAGACCATCCAAGCTCGGCCACACCAGGCATTCGCGGGAAAGCCATGAATTCGATGTCGTGAATGCTCCCCAATGACTCAGACCAAATCGGGGCCTCGACGCCTGCGATGTTTGACTCGGGTATCATGGAGAACACGTCAGCGATGTCCCAGTCATATGCGTGCTGTTCATCCACGACTCCGGCCCAGGTAAGCCCGAGTATCGTTGCGTCGTTGTATTTCATGTCCAGGTAGACTCGGTTGGCAGGGGAGATCACAAACTGCACGCCGCCACTTACCGCTCGTTCAACGTGGGATTTCATCGTGTTAATTGCAGCAACCCGTGAGCTGTCGAGGTTTGCCAGCTCCTCGGACTCCGGCCAAAGCGGTCGCCAGAGTTGAGCGATCGAACCCGATGTGAGTTCACCGGCCAGAATCTCATCCCATCCGGCGAGACGCTTGCCATGGGACTCGACGATTGTCTGAACTCGTTCGACAAAGTTGATGTACTCGTCCTCGCTTAAGGTTTCTACTTCGTCACCGCCCATGTGGAAATACGGCCCGGGAGACATGGCCGAAATCTCGCGAACGATGTCGTCAATGAACTGATAGGTTTCCTCTTTGTCCGGGCAGACGGAACTGAAACCGACGTTTGTGCCCGTGTACAATGCTCTGGCAATTCCGTCACAGTTTAACTCTGCATAAGAAGCAAGGGCTGCAGTAGTGTGGCCGGGAAGGTCGATTTCAGGTACAATTGTGATGAAGCGGGCTGCCGCGTAAGCAACAATGTCTTTGTACTCGCTCGTGGTGTAGAAACCGCCGCTTTTTCCGCCAACCTGCAATTGACTACCAATCTCGGTTAGTCGAGGCCTTCCGGGAATCTCAATCCGCCAGCCCTGATCATCCGAAAGATGAAGATGTAAGCGATTCATTTTGTAGAGCGCCATCAAGTCAATAAAACGCTTTACGTCTTGTGCTGGAAGGAAGTGTCGTGCCACATCAAGCATTGCGCCACGCCAGGCGAAGCGTGGTTGGTCTTCAATCGTGACCGCTGGAATCGGCAGTGGCTTTACGTATGCCGCGGTATACTCGACAAGGGCGGGGAGCATCTGGCGGATTGTCTGCACGCCGTAAAAAAGTCCAGCAGCCTCTCTGGCAGTGATGGTTACGAGCGAAGGCGTAGCGACGAGCGTATATCCTTCGTCACCCAGAGAAGCTGAGGCACCCTGACGGGTAAATCGGACCACACTTCCACCCATCCCCGGCGAGAATTCCTGAACGGCCGGTGTTGTGTCAACTGTGTTGCCAATGAGGTCAGCTAGAAAGGTCGCAACCATCTCACCTTGCTCGTCATCCGTATCAAACGAAATCAATGTGGCCGCATCGAAGTTGAATGGCTCGCCATCGTTAATCGTAATTGACGATGGATTCGGTACAATCGAGTGCGCGGGTTCAGTGGTTCTTGCTCGGTCGCACCCGATCTGCAAAAAGATGAAGGCCAATACTACGATGAATGTCGCCGATTGAGTCAAACGGTTGACTGAATACAAATGTGGCATAGATGGTTACTAGTTTATCGAGCAAGAACTTCGGATTGTCAGAAGTCAGAAAAAAGGCCGTCCGAGAAATTCTCAGACGGCCTTTAATTGCAGACAATCAGTGCTACTTCGTCGCTGCGAGATCACGAATGATTTGCGCGAGAAGCACTTTCACTCGTTCTGAGTTGTGCGCCTTGCCTTTCGAAAGTGCGACCAACGCTTCGGCGTCAAGTGTGGAGGCGGTTTGGGTCAACGCGGAAAATGCGGCGTTCTTGTCCGAAGCCACTGAAGCGTTTTCAGAACGTTCCAGGTTCTTTCGCAGCGATGCAATCGCGTCATCGGATAGCGCGGATGCTCGTTCAAGCTGGTCCACATAAACGCGTGCTACGACAAACTCCACTGGCCACTCGAGAAGCGCCTGGTTTTGCGGATTTAGTTCAGGAAACTGCATCATGTTCGCGGCGTCGATTTCATTCTGCGACAGGTGTTCGCTCGGCAACACTTTGAAGACATCCATACCGCGCACGATTTCCGAGCCGAAGAGATGACCGTTGTACCAATAAGTCGACCAGTAGCCGCCTGTGACACGGTCTGTGGTTGAGATCGGTCCGCGATCGAAGAATCCAATTTCCACGATATTCTCGGGGTCGGTGAAATCAAAAATCGACATACCACCCTGGTACCACGCTTGTGCCTTAATGTCGCGGCCTGGAACCGGGATCAAAGAACCGTTGTGCGCAACGCAGTTTTCATCTTCGGTTTGAGGTACAGGTAATTTGTAGTATCCGCCGAGCTTCAGTTTCCCGTCAACTACATCGAAGATGGCGTTTGCACCCCATGTTGGGAGATCCGAACCGAGGCATCGCGGTGCGCCACCGCCGCCCCATTCGTCCGTAAAGAGCACTTTAGAACCGTCGT
The DNA here is from genome assembly GCA_965363925.1 of uncultured bacterium. Classification (GTDB taxonomy): domain Bacteria; phylum Bacteroidota; class Rhodothermia; order Rhodothermales; family JABDKH01; genus JAGQWL01. The sequence continues at coordinate 4,376 of CBDTVC010000250.1, forward strand.
TGTTAAACGTCGCGGAGTGCCAGTAGGCAAAATTCGGATCTGTTACTTCGTCGAGTCGAACCGGATTTTCAGGGTCTGAGATATCAAATAGGATACCGTTTCCAGCACAGGCTCCGGCTGCAAGTCCAACTTGCGGATACGCGGTGATGTCGTGGCACTGCGTTGTTCGGCGTGATCGCTGTGTACCCGGGCCGTGGTCGCCGCCCTGCCACAGGCCAGCGACGTTGCCGGTTTCGTAATCCGCAAAGACACGAGCATTGTTGACGATTCGCGCATCCTGCGGACTAGCCAGTGGTACTTTGATTACTTCGATCTGGAAGTAAGAGGTATTCTGATCTTCTTCCGGATCAGCCGACGAGCACCCAGCCATTTCTTCGCCCGGGCGTACACCGCTTGTTCCGGAGTTGTAGACGTAAAGGTTTTCGTCGTCGTCTGGATCTTTGACGATCGAATGGGTGTGCGAGCCGCGGCAGGTCTGAACAGCGGCGATCTGTTTGGGGTTCATCAAGTCTGCGATGTCAAAAATGCGGACGCCACGAAATCGTTCAGCGCTGACTTTCTCCTCGACGCCACCTGATCCGCAGTCGAGTCTTCCACGCGTTTCCTGCACAGACATGAAGAGCAAATCGCCATACACGGAGACGTCGCCCTGCCCACCTGGACAAACAATCGAGACGACCAGGTCTGGTTTCGCCGGGTTCGAAATGTCGTAAATGTTGAAGCCGCGGTAATTGCCGACGATGACGTGGTTGCCTGTAAATGCCAAGTCGGTGTTGTTCACGCTTCCACCGGTCGCAACAG
>CBDTVC010000251.1:0-5174 GCA_965363925.1 uncultured bacterium
GCCACATCGTTTTTGCAGCTCGTACGTCCAGCTATGTTTCGCCAGCCATTTGCTCGCATCTGGTTCTAGGATTCCGCAACAAAATGCTTTGGATGGAGTCTGCTGAGTCCTGCTACCCTATATCTGGGTGTATGCGCGTTTTCGTTCAAGATCAAATCAATGGCTTCAATTCGACTTGAAACTTGGTGTAGGTGGAATCAAGAGGCAGTCGTATTCGTCCATTGAAAGGCGGAGAATTTCTTGACGCACGTACAGTCCTTTCGGCCGACAGTTGACCGCCCCAAACGCGCTTTATTTGACGACTAAAATCTATGCTGGCGACGGGAACCGATACTTGAAATCGTTGCTCACGGTTTTCAAGTGTCGAATCTTCGGTCGCCCAAAATTGTAACAATTGTGTCTTGCCGACGTCTACCCGCATCGGCAAACGCAGCTACCCACGTTTTCCAACGGTTTGGACCCGAAGATGAGCTACCGCGAAATACAGCGTTCATTTTGGGAAGGATCGAAGGTCAATTCGGGTTCAAACGCGCGGAACGATAAGGACCGGTATATATCTATATCCGTTACACTTCCAGCCATCCTAATTTCAAACTGATTAGCTGTAATGAATCTATTTCAGGGACCGGTGTCGACAGTTAGCGACACAAAGTTCTTTTTTGTTTGCCTGCTACTTCTTGTCTCGACTCCAATCGCCTTTCAAGCAAATGCTCAAGAGCAGATCAGTTTCACCGATGCGGTTGAGATTGCACTGGATCGAAACGTTGAGTTGAAGAAATCTGCAAACGCGGTAACGCTATCCGAATTGGAAGTGCGAAAAGCAAAGGCAGACTTTCTTCCAAGCCTGAATTTTGGGGCAGGCGCGAGTCGCAACTGGGGCCTCAGTTTTGACCAAACGGCCGGTCGCTTGATTAATGCCGTCAGTGATGGACTTAACGGCTCGATTTCATCTGGTGTCACCTTGTTCAACGGGTTTGCTAATGTGGCCAACCTTAACCAATCCAAGCTCTTGCTTGAGGCAGACAAACTCAGCCTGGAACGGTCAGGTCAGTTTGTGTACTTCAATGTGGTGACGAACTACCTTCAGGTTCTCGTGAGTAAAGAACAGCTTGCGATTCGAGAGGAAGACCTGGAAGCGCAACGACAGCAGCTTAATCGAATTGAGGAGTTTACCCGCCTAGGTGCTCGACCGATTTCGGATCTCTATCAACAACAAGCCACGACAGCTCAGTCTGAGTTCACCTTGCTTGAAGCAGAGAAGGCGCTGGACTTAGCCACGGTCCGGTTGGTGCAGGTGCTCGAACTAGACCCGTTTATCGACTATCAATTTGATGCGCCGCGTGCAGAAGAACTGGATCTGGAAGTACTGACCTTTGAACTGGATTCGATTCTTCGGATGGCGCTCAACAAACGCACCGACCTTGCGGCCCGACAGATCTCCCTCGATGCCGCGCAGGAGGGAATCCGGATTGCCAAAGCGTCAAAATATCCGAGCGTCAACATGTCGGGTAGCTACGGTTCTTCCTATTCTAGTTCCCGAGCGGAGGACTTTTCGGGACAGTTTGAGAATAACCGATCTGGTTCTGCCCGTCTATCAGTGAATGTGCCGATCTTCAATCGGCTCAGCACGAAAACCAACGTGCAGCGAAATCAAATCAGTTACAACAATCAGAAACTTGACCTTCAGAACCTTGAGCAGACCGTATTGCTCGACGTTCGTCAGGCGTATCTGGAGTACCAGTCGTTAGCGAAGCAGCTTCAGGTTTCAGAAGTTCAGCTTAACGCTGCGCGGCAGGCAGAGCAGGTTGAGCAGGAACGATACAACGTTGGTGCGTCGACGCTGGTCGAGCTCACACAAGCAAGAGCCAGCCTCGTATCCGCGGCATCAAATCGCGCTCAGGTTATCTATCGGTTCATCTTTCAGTCAAAACTTGTCGACTACCACATCGGTGTACTGGATCCGGCTGAGTCAGTATTTTAGTTAGCGTAGCGTAGATAGAAGGAATTTTAGAGACAGCATTCACGTAACGGAATAGTTGATGGCTAAGAAGGCAGCAAAAAAGGGTTCATCTAATAAGATCTTCTGGATTATTGGAGGCCTCTTCGTGGTCCTACTCGTCGGTGCGATGATTCTCTCGAAGATGGGAGTAATTGGCCAACAAGAGAAGGGAGTCGAGGTTGAGTTGTCGGATGTTGAAATCCGATCCATCACGCAGGTCGTGACTTCATCCGGTAAGATTCAGCCGGAAGTAGAAGTCAAGATCTCGCCGGATGTCTCGGGTGAAATCATTGAACTTCGAGTCAACGAAGGCGACCAGGTCAACAAGGGCGACTTGCTTGTGCGCATCAAACAAGATGACTATCAGGCAGCGATGGAGCGTTCCACCGCTGGCGTTTCTCAAGCTAAAGCTGCCCAAGCGCAGCGGCGCGCGGACTTTCTAAATTCAAAACTTGACCTCGACCGACAAAAGGGTCTGTTTGCGGCCGGTGCAATTGCTGAAAGTGAGCTGCAGCGTGCCCAGACTCAGTACGAGGTAGCTGAAGCAGGGCTGGAAGCCGCAAAGTATTCGGTTCAGAGTGCCGACGCATCGCTGAAGGAGTCTCGTGACCGGTTAAACAAGACCACCATCTATGCCCCCATGACCGGCACTATCAGCAAGTTGGATGTTGAGGCGGGTGAACGTGTTGTGGGTACCAGTCAGATGCAAGGCACCGAGATGATGAGGATTGCCCGCCTTGACGAAATGGAAATGGAAGTGGATGTCAACGAAAACGATGTCGTCAACGTTGCTCTGGGCGACAGCGCGATGCTTGAGATTGATGCCTATCCGAATCGACAGTTTCGAGGCGTGGTTACGGAAATCGCCAACTCCGCTCGCGTGAGCGGTGCGGGATCGCAAGAGCAAGTCACGAACTTTCCGGTTAAGATCAAGGTGCTCGATGCCCACAACATCGAAAGTTCGATGACGGACATGCGAGCTGTTTCGTCTAGTGAATTGCCCTCGGAAGGGGAGGCTCCCCCGCGATTCCGTCCCGGTATGAGTGGGACCGTTGACATATTCACCCGAACGGTAACGGGAGCCGTAGCGGTTCCTATCCAGGCGGTGACGGTGCGTGACTATGTCAAAGTCGAGGAGGAAAAAGCCCGCAAGGCCCGCAGAGAAAACAAAGGAGAGACAGAAGTTTCTGCAGACTCGACTCGAAAGGATGAAGCCGCTGAGTTGAAGGAAGACTTGCGGAAAGTCGTGTTTATCGCCGTTGGTGACGAGGCGAAAATGGTCGAGGTTGAGACTGGAATTTCCGATGATACACACGTCCGCATCGTTAAAGGCCTGCAGGGTGATGAGCGCGTCGTTATAGGCCCCTATCGAATTGTCTCGCGAACTCTGAAAGATGAGCAAACGATCCGCGAGAAGAAGGATAAAGAGTTTGGTGAGGGCTGATAGGCCCGATGACTCCTTAGCCAACCCAGCCACCATTCCGAAATAACCGCATGCAGCAAGAATCGATGATTAGCCTGAAGGGCATCCGAAAAGTCTACGTGATGGGTGACCAGGAAGTGCATGCATTGGCTGGCGCAGATCTGGAGGTGATGCCGAATGAATACATTGCCATCATGGGCCCGTCCGGATCGGGTAAGTCGACCTTGATGAATGTAATCGGGTGTCTGGACACGCCAACTGCGGGTGACTACATTCTAAACAGCCAGGTGGTCAGTGAACTAACCGACAACGAGCTGGCTCAGATCCGCAACAAGGAGATTGGCTTTGTTTTTCAGACGTTCAATCTGTTGCCGCGGATCAGTTGCTTGCAGAACGTTGAGCTTCCCTTGATTTACGCCGGTATTCGTCGCAGCAAGCGACTTGAACTCGCTTCGGAGGCGCTCCGAAGCGTCGGGCTTGGTGACAGGATTACACACAAGCCAAACGAATTGTCCGGTGGTCAGCGACAGCGAGTAGCTGTTGCCCGCGCACTCGTTAACAGTCCGTCTATTCTTCTCGCTGACGAACCGACGGGAAATCTCGATTCGAAGACTGGTGACGAGATCATGATGCTCTTCGAAGCGCTGTATCGCGCCGGGAACACGCTGCTCGTGGTGACGCATGAGGAGCAAGTCGCAAAGTATGCCCGCAGGATAATTCGGCTACGCGATGGAGTTATCGAAATAGACGAAACGGTGGCGAACCCTACGCTTGCCAATGTCGACGTTGGCAATGTGTTAACTGAGGCCAGCGCCATCTAAAGTGAGCAGCTATCACGAATAGTTGAGTGCTTGAAGACAACATCGCCGTCCATCTTCCTGACTGAAATCGCCTGGAATGGCTGAGTTAGCGCTGCAATTATCATGCAGTCAAGCCCAGGTGTGGAGATCGTGTAGGTGGCCACCAACTCTTCGTCTATCAAATCAACCGAATCGAAGGCGATGGAGTAGCCTCCGGATGTGGCTGGTATCACCGCAACGACTACCATCATCGTCTCGAAATCGACCTCCTGCATTTTGCCGATCGGCGTGAGATTGGTCGCAAATTGATTCCATTCGTCTGCATCGCGAAAAGCCGTCTCGGTGGTGTCTGTTATGGTTGCCCTGTATCCCTGCGCTACCGTCTCAAATACGAATGTTTCGAAGTACTCGTCCTGCAATACCGTCCCTGATTCTGATGTTTGGCAGCCTACGAGAAAAGATGTGAACAAGAGTACAGCGAATAGCAGCCCTGGAATCGAGTAGGTCTGTTTTATACCGTTAGGGTGGAAGAAGATCGAGGCTGACGTGGAGTGATTCTCTTGCATACTCGTCGATTGGCGATAAATCATTTTACGTGGGCGCCTCAGGCGGGGTCAGGCGGGGAACCCGAACGTTATGGAGGATTATAAAGAGGCTACAGCGAAATAACGCCGGCAACCTGTTAACGCTGGCTCGGTGCAGATCGTGTGATGATTTTCGGTACCTTACGGTAAAGACGCAGTCCGGTTCGTAAAGTAGCCTTCAATTCTAGTGCTCTGCGATTGCACTGTTGCTAGATGGCATTTGCGATAAAAGTACGTCCTTCAAGGGCCGTACTCGATTTATACAGTTCAGACAACAGAGTTCAACTATGGCTATCAAGACAATCGACGTTGATCACCTCACGACCATTACTGGGAATATCTTTGAGTCGGTCGTAGATCGGAAGAGC
>CBDTVC010000252.1:0-5153 GCA_965363925.1 uncultured bacterium
GAATGGGAGCACGCGGCGCGCGGGGCGTCGAACAACCGTGCCCGGTACACTCCCGGACTCCCAATTGGCTCGGATGGTTTGCCGAAAGCCAATCTGTGGCAGGGAACGTTCCCGTTTCAAAACACGGGTGCTGACGGTCACTTTCGAACTGCGGCTGTGGGCACATTCGGTGTAAACTCGATCGGCTTGGCCGACATTGCTGGTAATGTATGGGAGTGGGTAAATTCGTGGCATCGTCCATATTCTGAAAGAGAGTCTCCCTTCCAACCCGACGAGTTCAGTTCCAGGGTACAGCGAGGTGGTTCGTTCCTTTGTAACGAATCATGGTGCCATGGATTTCGCGTCTCAGCTCGCGGGTATTCAACTCCCGAGTCGTCTCACTTCCATGTTGGGTTCCGATGCGTTAAGGATATTCCGGGAATTGCTGTTGAACCAACCAGCAATTGAGCAATCAGTCATCCAAAATGAAATTAAGAATGACGACGAACGGATTGATTGCAAAAGAGATCGTGCTTCTTTGCATGCTACTATTGGTGTGCACGGCATCGTTTGCACAGAATCGCAACGCGACCGATAACAAGCGCCCGAATGTCGTCTTTATCCTAAGTGATGATCATCGTTTTGACTTTATGGGATTCCACCCGGGCGCCCCAGAATTCCTGGAGACTCCCAGTATGGACCGCCTGGCTTCGGGAGGCATGCACGTTAAGAATGCTTTTGTGACCACGTCACTTTGTTCGCCAAGTCGGGCATCGATTCTTACCGGGCAATATGCACACAATCACGGCGTGGTTGACAACAGTCGCGCAGTCCCGGACGGCACGCAGTTCTTTCCCGAAGAACTGCAACGAGCGGGTTACAAGACCGCCTTCATTGGCAAGTGGCATATGGGTGGAGTTTCCGATGAGCCGCGCCCTGGCTTTGATCACTGGGTCAGCTTCCGAGGTCAAGGGGCCTACTACAATCCGACGCTGAACATTGACGGCACGCAGCAGAAGGTGACGGGATACAACGCGGACATCCTGACCGACTATGCTACCATTTGGCTTGACAAACAATCTGATAATGAGCCTTTCTTCCTTTACCTCTCTCATAAATCAGTTCATGCCGATTTTGCGCCAGCCCAGCGCCATTTGGGCAAGTACGAGAACGCAAAGTTGAAGTATCCGAAAACAATGGCGGATACAGAGGACAATTATCAGAACAAACCAAAGTGGGTCAAAGAACAGCGTTACAGTTGGCACGGCGTTGACTACATGTACCACGGTCAAATGGACTTTGACACCTTCTACCGGCGTTACACTGAGACCTTGTTGGCGTTGGACGAGAGTATCGGTAAGGTGCTGGATCAGCTCGAAGAATCAGGGCTCATGGACAATACGATTGTAATCTACATGAGTGACAATGGGTTCTCTTTTGGCGAACACGGACTCATTGACAAGCGACACGCATACGAGGAGTCCATGCGTGTTCCGATGATTGCCTACGCCCCGGGAAGAATTGAGGCAGGCTCGACGCTGGACAACATGGTACTTAACATTGACATGGGCCCAACTATTCTGGAGGCCGCAGGTGTTGATACGCCGTCACGAATGGATGGGCGATCGTTTCTTGATCTACTCATGGGCCAACAGGAAGAGGATTGGCGTACCGAGTTTGTATACGAATACTACTGGGAGTACAACTTTCCACATACTCCAACAGTCTACTCCCTGAGAGGGTCGCGGTACAAGTACATGTTCTATCATGGTGTTTGGGACAAGAATGAGCTTTACGATTTGGAGACAGATCCGCTTGAAGAATTCAACCTCATCGATTCACGCGAACATGCCCCTCTGATTAGCGAAATGAAAGAGCGACTGTTCGATATCCTTGAGGAAAACAATGCCACGAACGTGTCCTTTGATCGACCGCGCCACGGTCAGAATGACCAGCGGAAACTTCGGAACTGATCAAGTACCGTGACCAAAAAACGAACAGCAAGATGCCTCGCTCCAACTTCGGGATTGACTCCGCTGGTGTTCCAAAAGAAGTAGCTGACCGACCATTGATGCTTCGATTCGGAGAGAGGACGGGAAGGGTCGTACTTCGTGCGTCGTTGTGGTCCATGATTCTTGCACTTGTACTGCTCTTCGGGTGCGAACAGTTAGCCATTGCTCAGCCTGGTCAGTTCTCGAAACTGAAGGATGAGGTGTCGTCGCCATTGCACTGGCGTATGATCGGTCCGTTCCGTGCCGGGCGTACCGTGGGCGCGTCAGGAATTCCGAGTCAACCCAATGTTTTCTACATCGGTGTTAACAACGGCGGCGTCTGGAAAACGGACGATTATGGCAGAACGTGGTTACCAATATTCGACGACCAGCCAACAGGGTCCATTGGTGATCTGGCGGTTTCCCTTTCGAACCCGGATGTGATTTACGTAGGGACCGGCGAAGGACTGCATCGGCCCGATTTAGCTGTTGGAAACGGAATGTACCGATCTCGAAACGGCGGTAAGTCGTGGACACATATCGGTCTTGAAGACGTACAGCAAGTTGCTTCAGTTGTTGTTCATCCGACCGATGCGAATGTCGTTTATGTTGGCGCACTCGGGCATCCCTACGGTCCGAACGAAACGCGTGGTGTATATCGCTCCACGGATGGCGGCGATACCTGGGAACGCGTGCTGTACATCGACGAGAATACCGGAGCAGCCGCTGTAACGATGGATCCGGTAAATCCAGAAGTGTTGTACGCCGATTTCTGGTCGCACCAGGAAGGACCGTGGGAAAATGCGGTCTGGTCGGGATCGGAGAGCGGATTGTATAAGTCGATTGATGGCGGATCAAGTTGGGTCCAGTTGGCGGGCGGTTTGCCCGGTGCTTCCCAAGGGCTCGGGCGAATCGGAATTGGCATTGCTCCAAGCATGCCTGATCGGATCTACGCAACCGTAAGCGCAAATCCGGGTGGAGGTATCTATCGGTCGGACGATGCTGGGGAATCGTGGGAGATTGTTTCGACCCAAAGTCGATTGTGGGGCCGTGGGAATGACTTCGCGGAAATTAAAGTGCACCCAACTAACCCGGATGTCGTATTCGTCGGCAACATCGCATCTTATCGATCGGAGGACGCAGGCGCCACTTGGTCGTCGATCAAGGGCGCTCCGGGGGGTGATGACTATCATCGGATTTGGATTAATCCGCTCCAACCGGACATCATGCTTTTTGCGACCGATCAAGGCGCGACGATTACCGTAAACGGCGGGCGTACCTGGAGGTCATGGTACAATCAACCGACATCACAGTTGTACCACGTTACGACAGACGATCAATTCCCGTACAACGTCTACGGAGGTCAACAGGAGAGTGGCGCGATTAAGATTTCCAGTCGTGGTAACGGCGGTCAGGTTACGTTCAGGGACTGGGTTGGGGTCGGGGCTGATGAGTATGCCTATGTCGCGCCTGATCCCAGGGATCCGAATGTTGTTTACGGTGGTCGTGTCGTTCGTCATAACGTGAGGACAGGGCAGACGCAGAATGTGGCGCCCGAAGCGTTGCGTTCCGGGAAGTATCGAATAAAGCGGACGATGCCGCTACTATTTCATCCTGCTGATGCGAGCACACTTTTGTTTGGGACCAACGTCGTATTCAGGACTCGAAACGGTGGAGATTCCTGGGATGTTATTTCACCTGATTTGTCCCGGCCCGAACCTGCAATTCCAACCAGCTTTGCGCTTTACGATGGCTCAGCGGAGCGTGCTGGCGTTGTGTATTCATTGGCCGGGTCGCCGTTAAGTAGCGATGTCATTTGGGCGGGGACCGACGATGGGTTGGTTCATGTAACAAAAGACGGCGGTGTTTCCTGGATTGACGTGACGCCGCCTCAAATGGAATCGTGGGATAAGGTCGCTCAGGTAGACGCGGGTCATTTTGATCAGGAGACGGCGTACATCGCGGTTAATGCAATCCGAAAAGATGACATGCGCCCGCACATTTATCGGACCCATGATTTCGGTGTCACCTGGCAGCGGATCGTCTCCGGTATGGATGAATTTGGTCCAGTGAACGCGGTTCGCGAAGATCCGAGAAAAGAAGGCCTGATCTACGCGGCAACCGAGCAACAAGTATGGTACTCGCTGGACGACGGTGCACGCTGGACTTCTTTGCGCAACAATATGCCTGCGACCTCGATTCGCGATCTAGTTGTCCATGAAAATGACCTGGTTGTCGGTACCCACGGTCGGGGCGTCTGGATCTTGGACAACATCGCTCCGCTGCGTGAACTGGCGGTTGCATTGGAATCAACCAGGCCGTTTCTGTTTGAGCCAGTGTTGGCGACTCGCGTGCGTTGGAATATGTACTCGGATACTCCGTTGCCGCCGGAAGAACCCGGTGGCGAGAATCCGCCTGACGGGATCCAACTCGACTACCTTCTTCAAGATTCAGTTGATTCGCTTGCGCTGACGATTGTGACATCCGACGGAGAAGTAGTCAGAAGATTTGCAGATGGTGATCTTCCCCGTAGCATTGATTCCACGGCACTTGCACATCCGACGTACTGGATCCGCCCGGCCCAACAGTTGTTCACCGAGATTGGATTACATCGATTTGTTTGGGACCTGCGCTATCCACCGCCAGCGGATGCGGATGCGTCGTTTTCTATCGCGGCCGTAAAGAACCGGACGCCGGCGGGGCCCTTGGGTCCGTTTGTGCCGGCCGGGAGCTATGTCGTTCGCTTGGACACGCCGTCGGGATCCATGGAAAGGAATGTCGAGGTTCGAATGGACCCCCGCGTGACAGCATCCGCAGCGGATATACGCATTCAAGACGAGCTGTCGAAAGAATTGTATGACACGTATCACACTATAAATAGATTGTCTCTTTCATTAACTGCCACGGCAAACGCCGCGTCGGATTTGTTGGATGGCACGTTGTCTCGGAGAAATCGCCAACGGGTTGAGGAGACTCGGACAGAGGCACTGGAACTGCGCGGAGGCGGGATGCCAGGCGACCAGGATATTGTATACGGGAGTATTACTAGCGTGCCGGCGGATGAGGAGAACGTGGTGGCGTTGCAGGAGAAGTTGATCTTCGTTCTCAATCTGCTCCAGGCAGCTGATGCAAGGCCCACCGCCCAAGCGATCGGCGCGGTCACCAAGTTACGAGAGACAGCTG
>CBDTVC010000253.1:0-5140 GCA_965363925.1 uncultured bacterium
ATCGCTGTATTGAAGTGCGATAAATGGTCGAGCATCCGAGTCGATATATCCGAAGACACCTTCGTCAAATACGAGTGCCAAGCCGTCTTGGAACATTGATTCGTCATTCTCTTCAAAGCGCGGTGTTTCTTCAGTGCGCACGACGGTACCGTTCTTATCGATGTATTCCCACTCAAAATCGCTGGTTCGAATCCACGCTCGCCCGTTTGAGAACGGACTTGCACTCGTATACTGCGGATTCAGAACAAACGAGCCAGACTTATCGATGTAGCCCCATCGGCCGTCAAACTTCACCGGAGCCAGGCCTTCCGAGAAGCGCTTCGTTTCTGAGAAACGTGGCTCAATGGCAAACTCGCCGCTAGCATCGATGTAACCCCGGCTCCAATTACTAACCCGAACACCAGCGAGTCCTTCCGAAAACTCATAGGTCTGCGACCATTTTGGCTCGATAACCATTCGTCCACTCGCGTTAACATAACCCCATCTGTCTTCGAGCTGGACAGGGAATAGGTCCGTGGATTTTGAATCGGATTCGCCGATGTCCTGGATGAAGTCACATCCCTGCATCGAGCCGATCAACAGCGCGCCGACGGCTAGTCGTGAAGCTCTTGTTCGAAGGTTTGTTTTTGTCATGACTGCTTTTCGATCACAAACGTGATCTAAGTTTGTTTGGGTCGTGTGGATTGTTCAGCAACGTTTGGTCGTTACCGGGTGGGGAACCAGATATAGTTTCCGTTCTTATCGATATATCCGACGCGTGGATTGTCGCCTCCGTCGTCCACTCTTGCAACGCCGTTTTCAAATCTCCCCGCGTTTGCAAACGTTTCGTTGATGGCGATCCGACCAGTCTTGACATCGATGTACGTCCAGTTGTCGTTGAAGCGAACTGGCGCAAGTCCTTCCCGAAAGTCGCCAGCATTACGAAACTGTGGTTCAATCACAATTTCACCGCGTGGGTTGATGTACCCGAATCGACCGTTCTTCACAGCTGCACGTCCGTCGCTAAATGATCCAGCTTCTTCGAACTGCGGACTGATGACTGGCGTGCCGGACTTGTCAAGGAACCCCCAACCCGAATTCGTCGAAAATGCTGCCCGCCCTTCTTTAAACGGGAGTGCCGAGTTAATCGCAAACGATGGATCAATAGTGACAACTCCCGACTTGTTGATGTAAACCCAACCGTCTCGGTCTTCCACAGCTGCGAGTTCTTCGGAGAACTGCTGCGCATCACTGTATGCTGGAGTGATGGTTACTTCACCTTTTGTGTTGATGTATCCCCATTGTCCAGCGATCCGGACGGCCGCCAGGCCTTCCGAAAAGGGAAGCGCGAGATCGTATGTAGCGGGTATAGCCATTTCGCCGGTCGCATTGATAAAGCCATACAGGTCGCCAAACTCGGTGCCTCGTGCGGGCGCGAGCCCGTTATTGAACTCGCCGGCCACGCGAAACTGCGGAGCAATTGCAACGGAGCCGTTTGTGTTGATATAACCCCAATCGACGCCGATCTGTACGGCGGCAAAGCCATTCGAGAAGGGCTGAACCTGTTCATAATTTGGTGCGATAGCTATGCGTCCATTGGAATCAATAAAGCCCCACTTGTCATCGAGCTGTACTGGTAATAGTCCGTCAGACTGCGCTGTTTCAGAGTCGCCTCCAAGGAAATCGCATCCGGAGAACAATAGCAACATCGCCAGAACCATGGTGTGGGCGCCGCGTCCCGGGAGGAGGAGGCTTTTGGTCTTGGATTGATACATCTGAGTCATGGTTATTTGAGCACGGTCATCTGCTGGGATTTCGAACCGGCTGGTGTAGTTATTCGATACAGGTAATTTCCGCTTGGCAGCCGACCGGATTCGAACTGGATTGATTGCGAACCGGCTGGGCGGTGTTCGTCCATCAGTGTTTGCACGTGGCGGCCTTCGATGTTGTAAACGTCGATTCGAACCGGGCCAGAACTGGCCTGCTCAAATTCGATCGTCGTTGAACCTCGAAACGGATTGGGATAGTTCGGACGGATACGGAACGAGTCAGCAGTCTGACCTTGCTCAAGACCAACCGATATTTTGTCTTCAACAAATGCCATCCTTGAATAGGAGCCGCCCAGTATTTCATCAACGGTATTGTCTTTCAGGCCAAACCAATCCTGGAGGACGGTTGAATAGACAGAGCGATAGTCACTTGTGTGGACAGGTTCACCGCGCTGCAATGTTGTCAGATCGGACGGCGTACCGTAAATGCCTCCGGCGAGGCCCTTTCCGAATAGCATCATTGGCGCAGATGAACCGTGGTCAGTGCCGCCGGAACCGTTTTGTGAGAGCGTTCGCCCAAATTCGGAGAACGTCATAACCATCACACGCTGATCCATCCCGTCGGCAGCGAGGTCTTCGTAGAATGCTGCAACAGATGAGGCGATGTCACCCATCATGTTTGCGTGGTTGCCCGTAGCGCCTCCTTGATTAGAGTGCGTGTCGAATCCACCTCGCGAAACCGTATAAAGAGTCGTGCCCAATCCGCCGCGCAGCATGCGCGCTACAACCGAAAGGCTCTGGGCAAGTCCGCTGTTTGGATACTCTGCCTGGTTGGAACCGTTTTGTGAAGCAACCTGAACAGATTCGACGTACCGAAAAGAAGCGTTGGTAACGTTCCGGACGTAGGCAAGCTCGTCGCCGTAAACAGTTGCCGGGACGTCCTCCGAGTCGTAGAATCCGCCTTGATTAACAAACTTCTGAAAGTCTTGCGCGTCTCCGAATGTGACGCTCAGATTACCGGCGGTACTCTGAAACAGCGTTGCGGGACCGCCAACCCGTACGGCCAACGGATATTCAGCTGGATTTGAGAATACGTCCGGATTACCGTCTACGAGATACCGACCAAGCCACCCGGTGCTTTCTGAATCGCCCTGGTTGCGGGCGGTTGACCAGTTAACCGTGCCTTCAAAGTGGGAACGCGTTTGGTTCTGATACCCGACGTTGTGCACCACGGACATATCACCGTTTTGCCACAGCGGATCAAGTGCTCCCATTGCTGGATGAATGCCGACGTCGTCATTCAGCAAAATTGATTGTGCTTTCGGAATAGAGATCGTTGGGCGGCGTTGGTAATAGATATCGTTGTTGACGGGGATGACCATATTCAATCCGTCGTTACCGCCACCAAGTTGGATGAGTACAAGCACGCGATCTGTAGATGCACCCTGGATCGCATTAAGGAGGGGCGTGCTTCCAAAGGCTGTGACCGGGTTTCGGCCGAACATGAAAGAAGCGCCGAGCGAGCCCAGGCCAAGCCGGTACATAAAGTCTCGGCGTGACCAAGCATCGTGGTCGTGCGAATGAGCAGCGCCGTCCTCGAGTTTTGCGCCGTGACGAAGCTCCGCGCCGTCGTTTTCACATCCGCAGGATGAGTGCTTGTGGTCGTTGTGATCGTGCGCCATGGTATTGAGATCTAGAGTTTCAGTTTGACCAAATTGCCGCCTTGGGACGTTTTATTGGTCATGGGTCCTGCGAATGTTGGTCAGGTAAGCTGGTAGGCTGGAAGCTGTACCAGATACGAGAGGTAGGCTCGCAGCAAGGCGCGAACATCATCCGTCCCCGCTGAACTGGCGTCCACAATCGGAGGCCAGTCGTAGAAGGGTGCACCATCAAGAAGGATCTTCGACAGATTTACGTAATGCTCTGGACCGTTCAGAATTGCATCAGGAACCGGAAAGTTGGGGTCGCCGCCAAATGCTTCTTCTACCGTTCGAATTCCGGTTTCCGCCAAGGAGATTGGTATAAGTGTCTCGGCCAAGTCGATGGCCACCCGAAACGGATCGGAGGGATCGGAAATCTTTACGATGAGGTCAACCGGGTCGTAAGCTGCCCCCGTACGCTCGTAAATAATGTTGCTTAGCGTATTCCAGCGGTCCGGTAGCGTGCTCGTCGTAAGCCACTGGTGATGCCCAGGATCGCCGGAGGCATCTGGTGGATTCAAGCCCGGCCAGCCTGCAACGTTTGGCGGATTCAGTGGCTCCTGACCGAGGTTTGACGGCGTAAGGAGATCCCGTATCGCATCCAGCAACTGGTTGCTCGGGTCAATTTCCGCTTCCCGAAGAAAGCCAACCACCATTTCGATCGGACTCTTGATCCGGCCGCCAACGAACGTCGTATTGAAGAAGTGTTCGCTCTTAAGAAGGCGCTTCACAACAGGCGCGATGTCAAATCCACTTGCGACTAGATCCGCCGCTAATGCGGCACAGACGGTTTCGTCGGGGACAGCCGACACAAAGTAGGCGTATAGTTTTCGAGCGATGTACGTTGCAATCTGAGTTTCGCGTTGTGCAAACACGATGGTCATGACATCGTCGTATCCAAAATTGCCAGTTTGTCCGAAGAATGTCTTGGATCCTGGGTCATGGCGATTGGAGGCGAAGATGACGGTTCGATTGCTTGCAACCACCCATCCCGTCAACGCACGTGCCACCTCCTTAATGTCAGTTTCGGTGTAATTCAGTGAATTGCCGGGTCCGTACTGGCCCATTGTGAACAACTCAAGTAGCTCACGACCAAAGTTCTCGTTTGCGTGGCCCGATTCGTTGACGTATCCGTCCAGGTAGTAATGCATTGCCGGATTCTTACCGATTTTGGTAATCATTGTCCGGAAATTTCCGAGCGAGTTTTCGCGCAGTAATTCGTAATAATCGTAGGTAAGGTGGGCGACGGAGAGGTTACTCTTGCCATCAGTGACGCTCCATTGAGTCGGCATGTGATTATGCCAGAACAGCGTCATTTTTTCCACAAAACCCTTGGTGCGCATTCGGTCCAGCCAATCTCGTTGAAGCTGATAGACTTGATCCTGTCCAGTTGAACCGTTGCCTTGATACCAACTGGGCGGTTCAGGCGTAGGATCGCCGCTGGCGATGTCAACGATTCGATCAACGGCGGCCGAAGCATTGCCGTCTAAGAGGGCGCCATCTACATCTCGCTTCAGCGCCCCGAAGTTGGTGCGGCTGATCAGGTGTTTCGCGAGTTTGCGCGTCCAAGGTCCGGAGTACGGATCGAGCGTGCCTCTGCTCATACTGGCTTTCTGTTTCTTCGGGTATCCACAAGACATACAACGTCACGAATGACGTGCAGGGGATGACTCCCGACGGGTAAACGGGTAG
>CBDTVC010000254.1:0-5122 GCA_965363925.1 uncultured bacterium
GGTGTTGACGGATCAATCCATGCATTCCATGGCGATCGAGGCGCGATTGGTTTGTTGCGTACTGTTTGTCGTTTCGTGCGGAATCCATCCGGGGTATGCGCTCGTGTACTCGTCAGAAAGATCGGCAAATGAATGCCCGATTTCGTGGACTGCAATGTCCGGTGCCGACGAGTTGGTGGACGTAATCGAAATCCATCCCCCCGAGCCACCGTACTGATCGTCATTAACGACCAGTAGCGGAATGTCATAGTTGGGGACGAATTGGGACAGGACGGATACGACCTTCCCTGCGCCGTTTGCGTACGTATTGTCAAACGAGTTCGGCGGTATCGTTACCAGCCTTGTTATACCGTTAGAGTCAAAGGAACTGTTGAAATAGGTATCGACAAGTAAGCTGCTGGACGGATGGTCGGAGCCGGATTCAGCAGACGCAACAAAAATTGCGTAGGCATTGAAGTAGCTCAAATACTCGTCGTAAGGCGAATACGACAACGTGTAGTTAAGAATTTCATCCGCGTCGTTGAGAAAATCCGCCTGCTGGGCACTGGTATAGCCCTCCGCCAAAAACACGATGTTGATTTGGGAATCGGATGGGCCGTTGTTTAGCAGTTGTGTAAGACTTTGGGCGTTGGTTCCGATCGGGATAGTTAACGCCAAACAAAACGAAATCGAAGTCAATGCGGATTTCCCGCGCAATACTGTAGTCATGAGAATCAGCGGGAAACGTCGATAGAAACGGAACCAAGCAATCGCCTGCTCGTGGCGTCCGTCTGACCTTGGCTTTGTTCAAACCTACCGGCCGAGCCAGTTTCTATCGAGTACAGCGATAGTAAACTTGCTTCACTACGGAAAGGAAACCGGACCGTCACCAACTGTTCATCGAGCTCGATGACAATGGCTTTCAACTCATCGGACTCCGGATCCGCATACTCAAGCCGTCTCTGAAGCGGACTCTCGATTACGCTGGAAGAGAGTACTGCCCCATCAATGGTCGTAGTCTCGATCACGAATCGGCCGGGTCGTGCAGCACGCGACGAACGTTTTAATCGTCCAGGACGAACATCCGCAGAAAGAAGGTCAACCGATGTCGACGTGACCCGCAGAGTGGCGAAGACGATGCCGTTCTCAACTTGTTGCCCTGCAGCCGAGTGCGGCAGGGCGGATACAAGAAGAACCGAGAGGAATAGCAGTGTTCGGCGAATCCATTCGGTTAAACCTTTTGATCGGCGGGTTTCGAACATATTGTGAGTCGTTAGTATTTGCCAACGCATGGTCTTGTGTCGACCGGGTAGATACGCGTGCATTGCGGCTAGAGTGCCAATTTTACCAGCGTCTCTTGGTCGAGGCGATGGCCACCCTCAAATCGATGCACTGTGTAGGGGAGTCCCAACGAGTCTAGGCGGATTCTTTCCTTATCAATTCGTTGATCATCGATGAATTTGTCGCGGCTGCCAACGACCAGGTGGACTATTCTTTCGTCATCACCAGACCCGTTGAGCAAGACGTTTTTCTTGAATCCCGCTATGTCGATGTCATGCGCAACTGTGCCGCCCCAAAGAATGACTTTGGCGAACGTGTTTTTGGATCGGGCAATCCATCGGGTTGCGGTTGCGGTTCCTTGGGAGAACCCCGCAACCGTGATCTCTTGTATCGCGGGGTATGTTGTCCGTAGCGATTCGACACAGGTTTCCAGATAGTCGATATAGTCCTTGATCTCTTCGTCACGGAACCGGGTTGTCATCCAGGATGATCCGATTTCTCCATTCGTGCCCGACAGATAGAATCTGGACAACGCTTCGGGTGCGCAGATTACTCGTTGGTCGGATTGAATACAGGCAAAATCCTTCAGAAAAGAGTCTGCTTTTTGTCCGTATCCGTGGAGCACTATCCAGAGTTCCGTCGGCTCACAGCCATGCGTGGGCGAAAGCAGAAAGAGTTGCGCTGATCGACTGGTAGTTATCGTTTTGCTTTCCAACGCGGGAGTCTGTTGTTAGACGAAGTGCGGAAGTATTCCTATTCGTTATGAACGACGTTCACGGTCGATGTCGCGAACGATCTTAAGGTGATGATTCGTGTGTACGTTCATAAATCGAATCCACTGCGACGGACGCATGAAACCAAAGTGCGGATGTTCAATTCTGCCCTTGCGACTCTGCAACAACCCGAGCAAAACCCCAACTTCTCCAACAGCCGATTCACTTTTGTTAAGAGCCGACGTGAGTTGATCCCTGGTAAGATCTGCAGGCGGTCGAAGTCTACCCGGAGATTTGCCGCGGCCACGAGGAATATAGCCTGTTGCCAGAACGGACACGCCAGTGATCGACGCCCGGCGATCCGAATCTTCTTCCTCTGGCTTTTGAGACATGGTGATAAGGCTGCTGGCAATAACCAGATTAACTTTGGCGATGTGATGAAGCTGTTGTGCTGGCGACCAATTGGAAACAACTGCCTCACCCTGGAACAGCGTATGATCCGACCATTGCAAGATCGAATCCATTTCTCTGTACGACTCCAGCACTAGCGTGTATTCCGCCGAAATATCAATCATTGTGTAACTATCCCGCTGTTGCCGTTGAAAGACCGTCTTTGTTAAACAAATGAACCAAGGCGTCTCGAGGGCTTTGGGATCACACCGACGACTTGCCCATTGTTAGAGTGAACGGATTTCGCAAGCGTGCCCATAAGACCGATGTTTCCGCCGTCGTAAACAAGGGTATGGTTGTCGTTCGCTATCAGCTCTCCCAACTCGGCCGCAACCAAATGATAGCGTTCGTCGATGGTTGTCGAAGAAGCGCAGTAGACGCAAATATTCACCGATTAGCTGTTGTGCTGAATGGCATAATCTGCGAAAGTCTGTTCCGCAGTCTTCAGCCACGAGTTGGAAAGCTTTTTGAAGGCCATCTGAGCATCAAATACTTCTTTGTATTTGGAATCGGCAGCCGCGTATTCTTGCATGATTTCCAGCGCGTTCTTCTCAGCAGACTCGAGAATGTCGTTTGCGAATGGCCGAACGTTAGTTCCTCCGTCAACGATCCGCTTGAAGGCAGAGGGATTCTTGGCGTCGTAGCTCGCCAGCATTTTGACGTTAGCTTCAGCTGCGGCGCTTTCGACTGCAGCCTGGTAGGTGGTTGGCAATTTATCCCATGCGTCTTTGTTGACGTAGAATGAAAGGCCTGCCCCCGGCTCCCACCAACCGGGATAATAGTAGTTTTCAGCGATCTTGTTGAGTCCGAGTTTTTCGTCATCGTACGGGCCGACCCATTCGGTTGCATCGATCGCGCCGCGTTCGAGGGCGGTATATATTTCTCCGCCCGCAAGTACTTGCGCGGAGACGCCGAGGCGCCCCATGACGTCGCCGCCGAGTCCTGGAATCCGCATCTTAATTCCACGGAGTTCACTGAGTGACCGAACTTCTCGCCTGAACCATCCGCCCATTTGCGTTCCCGTATTCCCGCCTGGGAAATTGATGACGTTGAAGTCTGCAAAGAGCCCCCGTATCAAATCCATTCCGCCGCCGTGATACATCCAGGCGTTGAACTGCCGCGCGTTTAAGCCGAACGGGACACATGTGTCGAAGGCGAGTGCGGGATTCTTGCCGGTGAAGTAATAAGAAGCGCTATGCCCCATCTGTGACGTTCCGTTTTGAACCGCACCAAGTACTTCAAGGGCAGGCACAAATTCACCGGCTGGAAAGACGCGGATCGTGAACTGACCGTCAGTAAGCGAGCTCACCCGGTCTGCCAGAACTTCGGCTGCACCGTAGATGGTGTCAAGAGACCTACTAAAACTTGAAACGAGACGCCATGTTACGCGCTGCGACGTAACCACGTTTGCAGCACTACCGGACTCATCGCTGGGTGCGCATCCTGCAAGGAGACTGGATGTAGCGATTCCGGCGCCGCCCGTGACTGCCAGTTTCTTGACAAAGGAACGTCGCTTCATTGAGGAATCTGACATGGTTAAATCACCCGGAGTGCAAGTGTCTGATCACGAACAAAATTGTACGTAACAAGCTTCAAAGCAATAGGCTTCAAAGCAATAGGCTTCAAAGCAATAAGCGTTAACGCGACTAGCCTTAAAACGATGAGCCATCTAAGCAATAAGCGTTAACGCGACTAGCCTTAAAACGATGAGCCTTCAATACAATTAGCCTTTCAAAACGAACGGCCTTAAAGGCATTGAGTCTTCAAAATAGTGATGGCGATTACCAATTGCACAGCGACCCGATTGATGGCGCGAGTTCCGGGTTGTCGAAAGACCGTATCTTTCCATTCGATTACCCGCAATCCCGGCAGCGATAATATTCGTAGACGATATCGGATTCAATGTTTCTGCGAAACGGCAGGTGCTCGTTTGGCGAGCAGCCCCATCAAGGCGAGTAGCCCAATCAAGTTGTGTAAATGAATCAGAAAAATCGGGAGGAAAAAGCCATTGACGCCGGCAACGTGATGCAACGACTCCTTGACGAGCGACATCTGATTGATATTCCACAAAACGTTTTGCGGATTGGACAACGCGTTTACGATCCTGAATTCGCCTTGAGTACCCTCGAATCCGTGGTGGGCACCGCGCGACGCGCTCGGATCGACTCAGTAATCGCTGGCCGGACTTTCAATATCGCGACAGTGGTCGAAGGCCTCGCTAACGTTGGTAACGCTGCGGCAGTCATGCGGACTGCCGAGGCATTTGGGTTTCAGCCATTCCACCTGATTGCGGGAGACGCCCCATTTAAACGATCTGACCGTACGACACAGGGCGCGGACAAATGGCTGGATGTCCACGTTTGGCAAAATTCCGAATCGTGTGTGAAGCAACTAAAAGCCGATGGTTATCGGATTGTTGCCACCTGCCTCGATCCCAAGGCAAAGCCATTTGAAATGGTCGACCTGTCGCAGCGCACCGCGTTGGTTTTGGGAAACGAGCTTTCCGGAATCACGGAAGAAATGAAGGACATGGCGGATGACCTTGCCATGATTGAAATGCCGGGATTTGTTGAGAGCTTCAACATTTCCGTGGCCGCAGCAATCGCGTTGTATGAAGCACACCGTCAACGCATCCGCGCTTTTGGTAAGAGTGGTGATCTACCGCATCCTGTTGAGGCGCTTCTTCGATCAAGCTTCCT
>CBDTVC010000255.1:0-5118 GCA_965363925.1 uncultured bacterium
GAGAAATGAGCTTCGTTGGGCCGCGCCCTCTTCTTCCTGAATACTCGGCATATTTCACCCAGACGGAACGGTTACGTTTTCGGGTCAGACCGGGGCTAACCGGGCTTGCACAAATCTCGGGGCGGAATACAATGTCATGGGATGAAAAGCTTTCGTTCGATGTTCAGTTTATTTCACGGTTCAGTGTCCGAAATTATTTGCGGATTCTGGCGGCCACTCCAGCAGTTGTGCTACGGCGTCACGGGGCCGCCGCCACCTGGAATGAAGAACCTCGGCTTGATCTGGAGCGAGCAAACGATTCGGCGACTTAAGCGAAGCCCTCGCCTAAACGCTCGATCTCACACGTGTGCGGCTGGTAATTCAAATGAGAACGTTGTACCGGAATTGAGTGTACTCTCTACCTTCAAGCGGGCGCCATGAAGCTCGATTATTTTCTTGGCGATTGCCAGCCCAAGACCGGCCCCACCTCGCTTCTTTGTTCGACTCTTTTCGACGCGGTAGAAACGGTCAAAAATATGGGGCAATTCATCTTCTGGAATTCCCTTTCCGCTATCGATTACTTGTACGCCGATTTGATCGCCCTGATTCTGCGGGACAATCCGAACGATCCCTCCCTGCGGGCTAAATCGGATTGCGTTGTCAATCAAGTTTGATATTGCCCGCTCGACTAGTGCAATATCACCATAAGCCAGCGAAAGATTATCCGGCAACTCGCCCTCGAGTCTCACTCCCGCCCGCTCGGCCTCAGGTTGGAACTGTTGCACCAGGTCTTGAACGAGTTCTGAAACCGAGAATGATTCGTTCTGAGGTCGCACTTGTTCTGCGTCAAGTTTCGACAGTTCAAACAGCGCCGCGACCAAGTTGCTTAGCGATACAGTATTGCGCAACACGACATCGATGTACTGCTTTTGTTCGTCCGGACTAATATGACCATTCTTGATCTGAATGGTTTCGAGATAACCCTGAATTGAAGCAAGCGGGCTACGCAGGTCGTGCGAGACGTTTGCCACAAGCTCCCGTCGCAGCCGATCGGTCTTGCGCAGATCGTCCATAATTGTCACAATGGTATCCGCCATCTGATTAAACGACTGCCCGAGTTGACCGATCTCGTCAGGCGAGTTGACCACAATGCGACTGTTAAAATTTCCAGCTTCAAAGGAACTGACGACCTCCTTCATGGCCCTCATCCTTCGCGTTAGCAGGGAAAAAAGCAGTAGTCCAACCGCACCTGTAACCAAGAGGGCAAGCAACAGCCCCTTTAGCGTCGCCCTCACGATGTAGCTGTCCCTGATCATGGATGCGGCAGAATCAAACTGACTTCCACCCAGGATGACATACAGGTAACTCTGTTGCCCCATTATTTCAATCTGTGTAGCGGAGAACGGCTTTCGGCCGCTTTCACTTAACGGGTCTGTCCCGAGCACTGGCGGATCGGCGCCGCCGAGCCAGGATCGAATCGGCTCTAGGTCCACACTGTCACGCACCAGTTCTTTATCTGCACCCACGAAGGTGGCCTTGAGGGCACCGTCATCTGCAACCAGGTAGATCTCGATGCGTGGATTAATGCCGAGAACGCGATCAATTCTCTCCTGCAAACTGTCGGGGTCAATCCCTCGGTCAAGTAGCGGCTGGAACTCAACAGCAAGCTCACCCGCAAGACCCATGTTTACCTTCTGTTCCGCCTCGTCAGAGAATTGCATTACTGACCGCACAACGAGAAACGCTATCGTCAAGCCAAGGCTAACCATCAGTACTAAGAACAACGCCGACAGCTTTGCGAAAAAACTTCGCATCATTTCAGGTCCTCAATTTCATTCGCTTCGGCAAATTGGTAGCCGACTCCCCAGACGGTCTTGATAAGCTTGGGTTTTGTCGGATCGTCTTCGATCTTCCCACGCAGCCGGTTAATGTGCGTGTTGACGGTGTGGCTATATCCGGCATACTGATAGCCCCACACCACGTCGAGCAATTCCTGGCGCGAGTACACTCGACCGGGATTACTCAGGAAAAGGTATAGCAGGTCAAACTCCTTGCTCGTAAGTGTTACACCTTTGTCCCTCAGCGTGACCCGCCTCTTGAGTTCGTCAACCTTCAACGGACCGTAGACAATTTCGCCTCCGTCGCGTACCGCCTTGCGATCACGATCAATATCGACACGTCGAAAGAGTGCCTTTACTCGAGCCTTTAGCTCTCTGATACTGAACGGTTTAGTTAGGTAGTCATCTGCACCGAGTTCGAGCCCAAGGACCTTATCGAACTCTTCAGCTTTGGCAGTCAACATCAGAATCGGAATCTGGCGATTCGATTGCCGGACGGTCTTACAAATCTCCAAGCCGTCAACTTCTGGCAGCATGAGGTCGAGAATTAGAAGAGAGTAGCCGCCCTTGCCTGCCATCTGCAAACCGATGCGACCGTCCGAAGCAACGTCCACTGCATCAACGATATCCGTCAAATTGATCCGAAGGAGATCGGCGATATCGGGATCGTCTTCGACGACAAGTATTCGGTCGTGCATGATAGGTAGAGGGTTGGGGTTTTCTGAGACGTGTATCGGACAGGATGGCGCTTCGACCACGATCCTGACTTCGGACCGACAGCTCCAATTAGGTTAGCTCTGTAAAACGTGCATCCGCCCTGCGCCTCTGGAGACGGCGCACCATCTTCTGACTATATTAAAGAACGAAGAAATTGCCTACCGGTTCATTACATTTTGATAAACAAAGCCAACGCGAACCCCGATGAAATGGCTCCAATGCACCCTGATTCAACACTACAAAAACTGTTTGTAAGACATTCTAAATGCGGATTTGTTAAATGGATCGGGCTTCGACCTCAGAGAAGGGCCGATCTGCTCCCGGTAGACAAAGTCATTGCCGTATCCGACAAAGGCTTAGATGGAGACCACTTTTCTGGTTCTCCAGGCAGCAAACGGCAGGTAACACTGATTCAGGCTGAGCATTTGAATGCAGTAGCGTCGATTTTGGGCCTCGACGAGGTTAATCCGGGCTTGCTTCGACGCAATCTCGTCGTTGAGGGTATCAACCTTCTGGCGCTGAAGGATCAGCGATTTAGAGTCGGTGAAGCCTTACTCGAATACAGCGGCCTCTGTCACCCCTGCTCCAGGATGGAAGAAAACCTTGGACCAGGCGGCTACAATGCAGTCCGCGGACATGGCGGCATCATTGCCCGCGTTGTCGAGTCAGGAAGCATTGGCGTTGGTGACACCGTCAGAATGATTCCAGCGACAGAACTTGAAGAATCCGAGCAGGAGCAACGAAAGCCCATTGTGCCGGTCCAAAAGGAATGAAAGACCTTTCGATTATCACCCGTTCCACGACGCTAGTACTGTTGCTCGCCTCGATGCTGGGTTCGTCGTGCAAGCCGTCGGAATCAGGAGATGATACCTCCACACGATCAATCAGACTGGCCTCGCAGGCGACGACCGCTTACACGCCGATCCTCGACGGCCCGATTCGCGCACTCAGCCAAAGTCCGTCGGGGCCGATGTCCAAGCTCCCCGACAATCAACAAATCCTGATAACGTTTACAAAGCCGATGGTACCGCTGGGTAGCGCGGGTGAACCGGAACCGTCGGTGTTTGCACTTTCTCCATCCGTCCCAGGGAAACTCGCCTGGCATGGGACGCAGACGCTCGTTTTTTCTCCTTCCCAGCCACTCCCCTTCGCCACGCGTTTTGATGCGCGCATACGTCAAGGATTGGTTTCGGTCGAAGGTGATACGCTTCGGCAAGAGATTGCATGGACCTTTAGCACGCCGTCGCCAGAAGTTGTCTCGGTCGCCCCGGTTCCAGGCTACGCACACCTGCGGTCGAATGACACGCTACGCGTTTTCTTCAACCAACCAGTTCTAGCTTCCGCGGCACAAGCATTTGTTGATCTTGCGGTTGGGAATCGAGACAACGTTTCGCGAACAGTCGTGAACCTGACCCCAACCACGTTAGCGATAGTTCCAGAACAAGCACTCAAACTGGATTCCAAGGTAGTCCTCCGACTACGTAGCGGCCTGCCAGCTGAGCAAGGCTCGATTACACTTCGAAACGACGAGGTTTTGCAATTCATGACTTACGGGAAAGGGCGTTTTGTTTCGCTTTCGCAGTCAGGCAGTCAGAGCTCACTCAAACCCGGAACAGGATTCTCGGTGGAATTCAGTAACCCGGTTTCGATGAAGGAACTTAGAGAAGCCATCCGGCTCGAACCACATACGAATTTTGCGCCTGGCTCGCTGCCAAACAACAACGATTCGGGAACAAGTTTATTCTGGCCGGTCGAACTTCTGCCTTCAACCAACTACGAACTTATACTCTCGGGACTGCACGACATCTTCGGACAAGAAATACCTCGGACCGTGCAACGCTTCGCGACAACATCCTATCAACCCGAGATATCTCTGCCGAGTGGAATACTTGTTGTCGAGGGTGGTCAGAAACACAATCTCACTGTATCGGCAGTGAACATCACCGGTGCGCGACTTGGGATGAAGTCAATTGGGGTCGACGAGATTGTACCGAGTTTATCGGAATTTGTGCAGCCTTATCCAGACTACTACGCCGACGAAACGGACAGCGAAATTGAGAAGCAATTTGAGATGTTGCCGATGGATCTTTCGAGCGCAACCGATCAGTGGAAGTCTCAGCCAATTCCACTTGATCCGGCACTCTCGAACTCGACAGGCATTGTGCTAGTCAATGCGTACGTGCCGAAACAGCGTGATTGGTACGGCGGACGTTCGTATCGAAGTATCGCTCAAGTGACTGAACTCGGTGTCACGGCCAAGTACTCGCCACATCAGATTGAGGTGTTCGTCACAAAACTTTCGGATGCCTCCCCCGTCACCGAAGCAACCGTTTCGATCCGCGACAGCGAAAACAAGGTTAAGTGGCGCGGGCAAACCAACCCGGACGGTCTTGCCCGAATTCCTGGATGGGACGCTCTCAAGATTGAGGCGTCAGACGAATGGAGTCGCCCAAGTATCTTCGTGATCGTTGAGCACGGAGGAGACGTGGCCTTTGCGAGCAGTGAAGTCGATCGTGGAATTGAGCCATATCGACTTGGCGTCAGCTATGACTGGAACCCTACCCGTACGAACTATTCCGGATCG
>CBDTVC010000256.1:0-5100 GCA_965363925.1 uncultured bacterium
CTGCCATGATCGTTGGTAGCCTGATGGTGTTATCGTGCTGCCAGCCCGTCACTGATGCGGTTGCGCAGCGCCCGTTCCGGTTCAACGATACGTTGTATCGAGGCGAGAGTGCGTCGCGGACGTTTTTCGATCAGTTTGCATTTACAGGCGAGATCCTGTACCGGCCGGAGCGAATTCCTGTTGACGACGGCGAATTCAGCAGTGCAGGGCCGATTGGTTACAGTGCTAGACTGGATTACCAACTCGCAAATCAATTTGATCTCTCGCTCCTTTTTGACGCGGTTGGTTCATCCGTTACTACTATCTCGGTACGTTGGCTTTCGCTTACGTATTACCGAGCGATTGAAGGCGCAAACTATGCCGTGCGAATGGCTATCGATCCCGTAGCGGATGGACAAGGCGGGTTCCCACAAATCGATGGTGCAATTCTGTACTCCGCGCCGGTAAGTCAGGACCTGACGTCCAATATTACGTTTGGCGTTCGACGGGTCCGTATTGGGCTCGAACAACTCGTTGAAATTGAATCACCGTTACCCGATCCGCCTCTTGCCTTGGGGGAGTCGACGTTTGAGGTTCAGTTCTCGCGTGCACTCGGGTGGGAGGTACACGGCGAATTGCGTTACTCAGCGATCGTTGACCCGGGCGGCTCGAACGCGTTCTTTGCGGTACTTGGTGAGGTGGGCTCCTATGAACTGGTGCAGGAAGGCGGCTTGCAAGAGGCCGAAGAATCTGGCGAGTCAGCGCAACAAGAAACTGACTTTCGGGGAGGCGTAATCTGGCTTCGATCTGGGTTAGAGCTCGCGCGACCCAGTCTGGCGTTCACACCATTTATTAGTTTACCCGTTGGACAATGGACGCCGAATGATGACCAATGGCCACGGGCACGGTTGCAAATTGGATTACGGTTAATGGTCAGATGACAGTGAACGCGGACAAGAAAGCCCGGACGTGCGTCGGAATTATTTCGGACACACACGGCTGGTTTCACCCTTCGATTCCCGAGGCGATGGCGGGAGTTGACCTCATCATTCATGCTGGTGATATTGGCACCCCTGACGTGCTTGATCAGCTTGAAGCACTTGCGCCAACAGCCGCGGTTTACGGCAATGTTGATGGTCGTGAAATTCGCCTCCGAACAGTTGAAGATTCCCGAATCGTCAAGGATGGAGTCCGATTCTGGACGACGCACATTGGCGGGACGCCAAAGCGGTTTAATCAGAGGATCCGTGAACTAATTGAGGCTGAACCACCGGACGTTTTTATTTGTGGACACAGTCACATTCTGCGCGTGGATCGGGTAAAGCGATTGGGAGGAATGCTGTTTATCAATCCCGGAGCCGCTGGCCGGCAAGGATTTCACCAAGTTAAGACGATGATCCGTTTGTACCTTGAGGGGGGTAAACCCGTCCATGCCGAACGGATACACCTTGACGGCAAGAGTGATCACCCTACCACTCCTTCGTAAAACCATCTCCCAAGACGCTGTGTCTAAGAACCCATCAAGTCAAACCAACTCAGATTCTATTAAACCCGATTCTAACCAACCGGATTTGGGCGCGGAAGAGTCGATCGGGACAGATTCGAGCCAGCCCAGTTCAAACCGTCAGGATTCGAATAAGACCGGCGGTGATGAAACTTCGCCCGCAGCAAAAAATTCAGCTTCGCACGACGGACAGTCAAAAGAGCAGCGGTCCCACCGATTCGACCTGCGTACGATTTACGAAACAAGTGGATTGCTTAGCGGGTCACTTGACCTTGACTTCATCGCCAATAATCTATTGCTCAGCGCCATGAGCAAGCTGCTCGCGATGAGAGGCGCGCTCTGGATGACTGTTGATGGTAGCTCCGATACTTTTCAGCTCAAGTCTCAAAAGGGCTGTCGCGAACTTCCGGAATTCATCACAGCAAGGGTGGACTTTGATCTGGACAAAATTCTGGTTGGTGACGAGATTCCTGATGAGTTCGGGGCGGGTCGCTTGCAGCTGGTGGCTCCGATTGCGTTCGACTCGTCGCTACTGGGCATCCTTGGACTCGGCGGAAGCGTGCGTCCGTCAGGCTTCAGTCCGCAGGAGATCGAATTTGTTTCGTCACTTGTCAATATGACATCTGCCGCGTTCCAGAACTCGATCACGGTCGAACAATTACGCACAACGAACCGGGAGCTTGACAGCAACGTGCAGCAGCTTAACACGTTGTTTGGACTGTCGCAAGATTTCAATGCAACCGTTGATCGGAAACGCCTGGTTCGCCTGCTGACGCTCTCCCTGATGGGACAGATGATGGTTTCGAAACACGTGTTTCTGTTGTCGCCGCAAAGTGATGCGGCCAATCCGGATTCCGATGGCGAGCGCATCGACGTTGTGTCTGCCAAAGGGGTGCAGGAATCGAGTCTGCCAATTGAAGTTAGACGCTGTCTGTTGACGCTTGTTGACCAGTTCTCATTGGTGGCGAACAGCAATTGTGATGAAATGACGGACGAGTGCCGGACGGTATGCGAGTGGATGAAAACGGAGAATATCGGTCACATTATTCCGATTAAGCGTCAGGAAGTCACTGCTGGCGCTCTGTGCCTCGGGCCCAAGATGACGGGCCAACCGTATTCCGACGGCGACCTGGAGTTTGTTTCTGCCCTGGGTAACCTTGCTTCCGTTTCGATCACAAACTCGATGCTTGTCGAAGAGCAGATGGAGAAGGAACGATTGGAACAGGAGATGAAACTGGCCCGTGAAATACAGGAAGGGCTTCAACCAGCCGCTGTCCCGACGGTGAAGGGGATCGATATTGCCTACGTCGCTGTCCCCAGCAGGCTTGTTGCAGGTGACTATCTGGACATCATTGAGCTGCCGCCGGGTAATCGGACGATGTTTGCGGTCGGAGACGTCACGGGCAAGGGTATGCCGGCCTCGCTACTGATGTCGAACGTGCAGGCTTGTTTGCATGTTCTGCTCCCGATGGACCTGGACCTTGAGGAAGCGACCAGTCACATTAATCGCGTGATTACCCGCAACACTTCGTTTGACAAGTTTATAACGTTCTTCTACGGCACGCTCGAGACTGATACGCGGATGTTCAAGTACGTGAACGCTGGTCACAATCCGCCGATGCTAGTGCATGCAGACGGGAAGGATGAAGAGCTTGAAGCCGGCGGTCTGTTATTGGGAGTCATGGCTGGTGCGCCGTACGAGTCCGGTACACTGCAGCTACAACCGGGCGATGCACTTGCGATGTTCACAGACGGCGTGACCGAAGCTATGAGCATTGACGAGGAAGAATACGGAGAGCCGCGCTTGCTCGGAGTATTACACAAACATCGTAGCGGGTCCGCACAGGAAATAATGGACGCCGTTCTGGCAGATATCGATGTTTTTACTGAAGGAGTGGACGTGTTGAGTGATGACTTGACGATGATCATCGTTAAGGTTGACGAGGCCGAGTGAGCTGGTGGTTCGTAGCAATTGAGAAGCTGCATGCACCTACTCCCTAAGAGGTCCAGGGCCATACTATCGCGTCGGCGAGACTAACGGCCCTTCGCAAGGAAGTGTTCTCTGCGGTCAGAGGACTCGTCCCATACACGTTCCAGAAGAGTCCGCTCGGGTTCGCCAAGCGCCAAGCCGCGGCGGCTGTATACGATACCAGCAACGTGGACTGCCTTTTCAAACCGGTATGCAGAGTAGCGTCCCTCGCCACCCCAACTAAATGACGGAATCATCCGCGGATGGAATCCGCTCCCGAAAAGGTTGCACGCTACGCCGACACTTGATCCCGTGTTGAACGTGGTGCCTATGGCGCACTTTGTGTGGTCACCCATGAGAAGGCCGACAAACTGCCGTCCGCTATCAGCAAACTGGTCGGACGCATAGTCGTAAACAGAAACCGAACCGTAGTCGTTCTTCAGGTTCGAATTATTGGTGCCCGCACCCAGGTTGCACCACTGCCCGATGTAAGAAGTCCCAAGGAAGCCGTCGTGCGCTTTGTTCGAGTACGAATGGAAGATCGCGTCGTGAATTTCACCACCGACTTTCGACGAGGGGCCGATCGCCACGTTGTGAATATTCGCGCCTACATGAACGCGCGCGTCGCGCCCGATATACGCAGGACCTCTGACAACCGCTCGCTCGAATACGGTTGCGCCACTTTCGATAATGATTGCCCCATCATCAGCATTGAGGATTACACCGGCTCGGATCTCGGCGTCACCCTCGATGAAAATCTGTTCTCCATTGATCAGAATAGCACTGTCGTGGATTTCAGCGCCGGTACGCTCGAAGACATTGTAGCCTCCGGAATAGGCTCGGAAATCCGCGAAGAGTTGTGCGGGCAGATTGGCAAGAATATTCCAAACGTCGGCAAGCAACGGTTCATCGGTTTCGACGGTAATTGCTTCAATCCGTGCGAAGGAATGACCAGTTATTGCACCATTCTTTACCCACGATTCGTCAGCGCCCGGTATCCACGCGGCCACCACATCTCCGTTATTCAAAAAGACCGTAGGTGTTGATTCGCGCGCAACGGCCGTGAGTTCTTTCGAAAAGTCCCCGGCGGACGGAACCCATCGGCTGTTAATGAACAGAACGTCGAGACCTTCCGGAATGTAGTTTACAAGGAGATCATAAAAGGCACGCATGGAGGGTGCAACGGAGTCTCGAGTGTGTAGCAGAAGCGACGCCTGCGGAAACGTGCGGGCGGCGAGGTCAACAATCGTTTTGGCGCCTACGCGCAAATCGAACAGGCCTCGCGTAAGACTCAGCGGAGCAAATTGGTCAACTTTGTCGTCTTCAAAAATGCAGATGTACATCAGAAGGCAGGCCGTCAGCAAAAAAGGATTGGGAACGCGCAAAGATAGCGTCTATTTGATTTGCGAGTGTGCAAGCTTACCTGCCAGGTCGTATTCTACAGGTTCTATTTGATACGCAGGATCTGAACGACTTGGCTCTGGACAACTCGGATCTCACCAAGCGCGGATCTTGCCCAAGCGGATCTTAACAAATAGAAGGCGCTTCCGAGACCGGATCTTGCCATTCGAGGGTTTGAACCTGAGCGGATCTGAACAAGCCGGGATCTAGAAAAGGCTGGCCCTGGAAAAGTCTGGACCTGGAAAAG
>CBDTVC010000257.1:0-5099 GCA_965363925.1 uncultured bacterium
GCCATTTGGACCTATGAATCTGTGCCACTGGTATTGGCCGCTGCTGTTGATCTTTGCCAGGTACCCATCAATATTGCCACCGTGAAACGGCTCAAGCGGTACTTCGCCGTTCGGACCATTCCAGTTCGCGTTGCTCGCGATATTTCCGCTTAGATAAATGTCGCCGGATGCATCGGTCACAAGATCGAGGTAGTGAAAGCTTGAAACCGTTGAGTTGTCGCCTACGAACGTGTGCCAAAGGTAGTTACCGTCCTTATCGAGCTTGAGAATCCACGCGTTACCTTGGTCGGTATAGCCATGGACGGGGAGTTCATCGTTGTTGCCGAGCCACGATGCCGTCGCAATTCCGGCAATGATGATGTTTCCATTAGCGTCCACCGTTTGGGCCTTCGCACCTTGGGCGTTGTATAGCATCGTGTGCCAGGAATAGGCGGGTTGCGAGTGTGCGTATCCCAAAACGAAGATGTTGATGAAGAAAACAAGGCCGATCTGTTTGATAGCTGTTGCGCGGTCGATTACCGACATAATTGATCCGGTGAAAGAATTGTATTGAAAAAGGTGGCGATGTTCGGAACGTTCGGCGGTGTAGACCGAGAAAGCAATCAGTCGAAATACAATAACAGTTTCTTACCGCGTCTTCATACGAAATACAACGCGACGAGGGCTGCGAGAGGCTTACGGAAAGCACAGCAAAAAATACAATATTTTGAAAAGGAAGAAAATAAAAATGATTGCCAACCGGGCCAAGACCTGGTACCGTCAGTGCCATTTGATTTTGATCGGGCGCGCATCGCGTCGGGTAGCGCCGAAGCCGGCCAAGTTCAATGCCAGATGATTCAGGCTATTCTTTATCCAGAATTGTTCTCCCGCTTACTTTGCGAGAAGCTAACAGTCACACTTACGAGGCTGACCCACGGCAAATCTGATATTCTGGGGTCCTATCTTCCTATCTTCCTATATTCTCATCTTCTGCTTACCAGCTTCAGGCATTGTAATGCGTAGTCTAACCGCTTTTCTGCTCGCCGTTTTGGTGTCCGTTTCATTTGCTCCTCGGGCATCAGCCCAGGCAGCAACCCAGCCTGATCCAGCGTGGGAGATTCACGACATGAAGCGACCCCAGCCGCGCGTTGTCGATACAGGTTGGGGACCGGTTTCTCCAGCACCCATTCCGGCCGATGCAATTGTGCTTTTTGGCTCCGGCGCAAACGCTCCGGGAGGACTCTCAGCCTGGGTGTCAGACACGGACGCTGGTGGTCCCGCTCTGTGGGATGTCCTTGATGGCTATTTCGAAGCAAAGCCGGGTGCGGGCCCCATCCGCACCAAACAAGGCTTTGGTGATGCCCAGATTCATGTTGAGTGGGCAAGCCCAAGTCCGCCGCGAGGGCAAGGCCAGGATAATGGAAACAGTGGCGTCTTCATCATGGGGATGTACGAAGTGCAAGTGCTGAATTCGCATAAAAGCGAAACATACCCAGACGGACAGGCCAGTGCCTTGTACGGACAATATCCGCCCCTCGTAAATGCAACGCGTGAGCCAGGTCAATGGCAGACCTATGACATTGTATTTCATCGACCTCGATTTGCAGCAGATGGTACTCTAGACCAGCCCGCTCGTGTCACGGTGCTGCATAACGGTGTGCTTACCCAGGACAACGTTTCCCTGACCGGTCCCAGTGGCCACCACAAACGTCCGCCATACGAAGTTCATCCAGACAAGCTTCCGATAGGGTTGCAAGATCACGGACACCCAGTCCGTTTTCGTAATATCTGGGTGCGACCGCTTGAGTAAGTACCTGTAAAAACACGCTTCGAAAAAGAAGAGGGCGAGAAATTACGCTTTGCTGAATCTCAATCTGAGTGACACACTCGTGGATTGTTTGGCGATTTGTATTTTCGAGAAGAAAGATCGCCACAACCACACACAACCAATGGGAGTCAATAAAATGATTAAGCGTACAATCACGGCAGCGTTGGTTGCCGTCTTCGTGTTATCGGGATGTTATCACGCAGAAGTTGTAACTGGAAAAACGCCAGGCCGAACGGTTGTTGAAAAGCCTTGGGCGATCGGATTTCTGGGTGGATTGATTCCGCCACCGGTTGTTGATGTCGAAGAAGAGTGTGGTGCAGCCGGTGTTGCGATTGTTGAAACAGAAATCAGCATCGTAAACTGGCTGGCTCAAATGCTCACATTCTCCATCATCGCACCAATGCACATCACAGTAACCTGTGCTGACGGAGCGATGGGTGCCGTCGACAATGCGGACATTCAAATTGACCGATCAGCAACCTTGGCTCAACGCGAAGCGGCAATGCAGAAAGCTGTTGCTCGAAGTGCTGAAACGAAAGAACCAGTTAGAATCGGATTTATCAACTGATTCGTTTGTCTCTTGCAGACTCGGCAAATATCCGCCGACTGCACGCAGTTCAAAAGGCAGTCACGACAGGTTCGTGGCTGCCTTTTTTTGTTCGCGGTTGCCTTTTAACACCGTCATCTGCCCTTCTCAAACGTTTCGGCAACGCTGAGTAGAAGCGTGTTGAGAAACAGATTGACATTGCGGAAAATACCCCGCCTTTCTTCTGCTGATGCGCTTCTCTGGTCGACGGCTGTCTCAAGGATATGACTGCGGAAGAACGAGACTGCCCCCAGCAGCTCGGTCAGACTTAGATCCGCTTTGGCCGCCGATTCCGCATAGTCAACGCCTGCCTCACGAACCTTGTTGAGTATTTCGGGGCGATCCGCATCGTCGTGTAGAAATTCGCGCAGCAATTCCATTACGTGGCGACCTTCCTCCCTGAGGTGTGTCTTCTGAACATCCGTCATTGCCGACATCCAACGCGTTTCATCCATCCGAATGATTTCGGATCGCGTTGAAGCCAGAATGGTTTCGATTAGTTCGTCACCTACTGTTCCCGATGCACCATCTCGCTGCCGCAACAGGGCATCGATTTCGTTTCTCGGGAATCTTCTGTGTCCGCCTGGAGTCATCACGCAAAGCACATCACCCTGATCAGCCCATCGACGCAGCGTAGCCGGATGCACTCCCAGGTGTGTGGCAGCGGCTGTTAGCCCGTAGAACTGTGTATCCTGTTGCGTCAACTCTTGAAACCTGCGTTCGGTGATAAGTGAACCTACGCGCTACTGTCTTTCTTGGTAAGACTAGGTATCGGTGATTCTGTCGGCCCCGCCGTAACGTGGCGACTGTCTGTTGTCTCGATTGTCGAGGATTCCACAGTGGATTCCACTATGGATTCCACTGTGGATTCTAGCTTGGTTTCCACCGTGGATTCCAACTCCGCAGGTTCTCCGCGCCAGTCCCGCAGTTGAGCAGCGATCATCGCGTGTACCTGATCTGTGAGCATAATTGCGTCGTCCTTTGTCAGTCCGTCTGGAGAAACGGGTGGCAAGACCTTCAGCCGGATCGGGCCCGGATTGTTAAAGCGCCAGCTCTTCTTCGGCAACGCGTCGCTTGTGCCTTCGATTACAAGAGGGAGGACTGGAATACCTTCGCGGATTGCGAGGTGAAACGCTCCAGCATTAAACCTTCCCAATTGACCATCCGCAGAACGTGTTCCCTCGGGGAAAAACATGACCGAACAATCCTGGCGAAGATACTCGGCCGCGTCGATCAGTACCATCGCCCGGCTCCGTTTGCTCGACCGATCGACTGCAATATCACCAGCCCATTTCATGAGCCAACCAATCAGTGGAACATCGAACAATTCTTTCTTGGCAACCCATTTCATTTCCCACGGCAATCGGCTGATCACTGGAATGTCAACCAGCGACTGATGATTGCTCACGACCACGTACGGGTTGCGCGGATTGGTGACCTCTTCGGTCCCCTCAATGGTCACACGCCACAGGGGGGTGAGCCGGGTCGGCATGCTTCCGATCTTCCTAAACCACCACCCGGCTCGGTAGTGAACGGGATCGCGGCCCAACAATCTCGTGAGTCCGACGACTGGGATTGCGACAATCAGCGAGATTGTCGTGGTTATCCAAATCCAAATAGAAGCGATCATTCAGCGATAAATAGGCTAAAAGGATATTCAGTGATTGAATAAGCGCGGTTTACGACTTGTTCCTGGAATAATCGTTTGTTCGAGGCCGAGTTTCCAGTGAACAGACGGCGGCGGCACTCGTATATTTCGGCCCCTTGTGGGGCGGAGGATGGGAAGACACAAGGCGGAGGATGGGAAGATAAGAGGATGGGAGGATGCGCCGGGGCGAGTGCTGTGTTGCGTGATGTGACGGTTGTTAGCACGTTAGGTGGATCTTGGTAATTGAGTGTAACCGAAATTGTCGTTCCAATTCAGGATGGCAGACAATAAACTGAATACAGACAAGGCATCTACCGCTATGGCCGGTGATAAGGTACTCGTAACGGACATCCATATTCTCGGAGATCCGGCAAATACGCAGGAGTTGGTCGCGGGCGACGGCTCGTTGAGCGATGTTGATCCGTTGGATTCTATCCGAACTGTTGGCTTGGAATCTCCAGGAAAGCAGACCGTATATCTTGAAACCTACGGCTGCCAGATGAACGTTTCGGATTCCGAAATCGTTGCGTCTGTCCTTCGGGAAAATGGATTCGGTTTGACGCGGGACCTTGAATCAGCAGATATTATCCTGTTGAATACGTGTGCAATCCGCGAGAATGCAGAGCAGAAGGTTCGGCGTCGGCTCGCTGCTCTGCGAAGCCGCAAGCGCAAACATGCCCCTGGCATCAAGTTGGGTGTCCTCGGATGCATGGCGGAACGCCTTCGCGAAAAACTCCTGGATCAGGAAAAACTGGTTGACCTCGTCGTGGGCCCAGACGCGTATCGTGATCTGCCAAACCTACTTCGATCAAACGAAGAAACGGGTCAAGCGGCGGTCAATGTACAGTTGTCAAAAGAAGAAACGTACGCAGACATTTCTCCCGTCCGCTACGACACTAACGGTGTGTCTGCGTTTGTTTCGATCATGCGAGGGTGTGACAACATGTGCTCTTTTTGTGTTGTGCCATTTACACGAGGCCGCGAACGCAGTCGTCCCGCAGCCAGCATTCTCGACGAATGTAAGGCTCTTGTAGATGCTGGATACAAAGAAGTAACCG
>CBDTVC010000258.1:0-5096 GCA_965363925.1 uncultured bacterium
GGTTTGATCCGCACACCAATACCAGATACCGAGAATCGGATAACCGAGCAGGACCGACACCCAGGAATACTCGTTAAGTCTGCCCGTTTCCGGGTTGCGAAACGAATGCAACATACTCAGTTGATCCGGCTTGGCAGCTGCCTGTAGATCCGCCAGCGAATGAATGCCGTGATCAGGCAGAGCGAACAACGCAAATACGGTGAGGGTGATTGCACCCGCAAGCAATACGACAGCTTGGATGGTATCTGTCACGACAATCGCACGAAGCCCTCCGATAATCGTGTACGTTGCGGCCACGCCGGCAATCACAATGACCGACCACACAACCGGGATGCCGAAGAAATACAAAAACACCGTGGCCCCCGCGCAGATGCTGACGCCAATATGAATCAGCATCGCAGAAACCACAGTAATCGCCGCCATGATTATTCGCGGCGCCGTGCCGTATCGCTTCTCGAGAAACTCAGGGAGTGTGTCGAGATTGCTGCGCAGGTAGAACGGGACAAAGATCAGCGCCAGAAAAATCAGCGTGAGTGTGGCCATCCACTCAAAATTGCCCACTACAAATCCGATCCGATAACCGTCAGCGGCCAACCCTACCAGGTGAATCGTAGAGATGTTGGCCGTAAACAGCGCCGCTCCGATCATCGGCCATCGAAGAGATTTCCCGGCAAGAAAGAACTGCTGACTGGTTGTGTTCTTCCGGTATCCCGCAAAGATGCCCACAGCGGTTATTCCAACCATGTAGGCGACAACGATAACGATATCAAGAGTCGTCATGAATCATGTCCAGTGTGAGATCAATCAACGGCTGTAGCAGCTCGTTATGAGGTCCAGCATTTCTTCCTCAGAGGCGACGCGGGGGTTGTTTTTGTAATCCGGAAGAACCATCGACTGTCGGGCCAATGCCTCTAGTTCCGATTCAGGAACACCTCTGTCCTTCAGGCCGATCCACAAGCCAATTGTTTTGAGGAACAGGTCAAGTTCGACACACGATCGCGCGGCGACCTCTCCATCGGGCGCATTGACGAGCCCAGGGTTAAGCAACCTTCCCAATCTGGCAAATGAAGGCACCGCGGCGGCATACGTAAATCGCGTGAACGCTGGGTAATTGAGCGCGAGGGATTCGCCGTGGGAAATATGCGGATACATGCCGCTGATCGCCATACCGATTCCGTGCGGCAACGTGACACCAGCATTGGCGATACACATACCGGCTAACGTATCGGCATAGGCGAGTGCAGCCCTTGCGTCTTTGTTCGATCCGTCCGCGAGAACCAGTGGTAAGTTCGCGAGCACGAGCGAGATGGCTTCCCACGACAACAGGCTCACGAACGGCGACGTATTGACGTGTATCGCACTTTCGAATGCATGCGTAAACACATCGAATCCAGTGCAAGCCGTGACGTGAGGCGGGAGGCTGAGCATCAAATCGGGATCGACAACCGCGACACGAGGAAACAGCCTCGGATGATACAGCGCGGATTTGTCGCGGGTAGCTGTATTGGTGACCACCGACACCTGTGTAACCTGCGATCCGGTACCGGACGTTGTTGAGACAGCAACGACGGGCAACGTCTTTTCCGTTGGTTGCGTGTCGCGGTAGAAAAGATAGTCCCAGCAGCCACCTTCGTGCGTGGCCTCAACCGCAATCGCCTTGGCGGCATCCATGCTTGATCCGCCACCCAGACCGACGACAACGTCAGCTCCGTGCGTGACCGCCAGCCTGGCACCGTCGCCAATAACCGCGGTGGTTGGATTAGGAATGACGCCATCGAAGTGTGCAACCGCAACGCCAGCATCCGCCAAATTCGCAAGTACTTGATCCAATACTGTTTTCACGGAACCGCTTGACGGGCCAGTCACCAGAAGACATCGGGTACCCAGGCCGGCGACAATTTTTCCGATAGATTTGATCTTACCCGCACCAAAGTGCACCTCGGTTGGAAGGTGATAGCCAAACTCGCTTGCCGTTATCTTGGTCGTCATTCGCTTTGTAAGGTGACTGGTGAACTAGCTTTTCCCCAACGCAATAAACTAACTTCTCGGACAAGTCCTGTCATTCGTTTCCAATGATAGGTTGCTGTCATTTTTGATACAACGCGGTGTACACAATGTCTAGTCGGCGGACGTTTATTCAGCATCTTGCAGCGGCGGGCCTGGTTGTAGGCATACCGGGAGTGTTTGGCTGTCGGACCAATACCCCCGCCGATCGGCCAAATTTTGTCGTTTTTCTTGCGGATGATCTGGGTTACGGTGATCTCGCATCCTACGGAAATCCGATCATCGAAACGCCACACATTGATCAATTGGCCTCTGAAGGCATGCGATTTACCGACTTCCACTCAGCAGGTACGGTTTGCTCACCGTCCCGGGCCTCCTTGTTGACTGGCCGCAATCCGTATCGATCGGGATTCTATTACATCGCGGGAAGTGGGATGCACCTCCAACGCGACGAGATCACCGTGGCATCCATGCTGCGCGATGACGGATACGACACCTGCTTTGTCGGAAAGTGGCATCTCAGTAGATTTGACCGCGATTCCAGTACTCTTCCTACGCCCGGTGACCATGGATTTGACCATTGGTTTGCAACCGCCGTCAATGCCTTTGAGGGACCGGAAAATCCGAACACGTTTTTCCGGAATGGTGAGCGGGTTGGCGAGGTAGATGGATGGTACTGCGACGTCATCGTCGAAGAAGCACTGTCGTGGTTGCGCGACAGGCCGAATCCCGACAAGCCGTACTTCCTGTATGTGTGTAGCCACGAACCACATACGCCGGTTGACCCGCCGGAGTCCTACTCCGACAGATACGAAAATGACGCCGTTGAAGAGCTCGAGCAATCTATCCAGTACGGTGACGTTGATCGGCCGGATCGAGAAATCGGATCAAACAAGAAGTACTACTACGGGACGGTTACCCAACTGGATGATGCCGTCGGAAATCTGATGGCCGGTCTCGATGCTCGCGGCGAGAAGGAGCAGACACTTGTGCTGTTCACGAGCGACAATGGGCCCGAAGCTCCGGTGAACCTGGAAGAGTCTCGCGGCGAATGGGATGACTTTTCGAGAGATCGGTCGTTCGGAACGCCGGGCCAATGGAGGGGCATGAAACGCTATCCGTATGAAGGAGGTCACCGGGTACCGGGCATTGCGCGCTGGCCGGGTACGATCGCGCCGGGTACGCTTAACGAATCACTGATCAACGGTACCGACTTCCTGCCGACGCTTGCCGAGTTGGCAGATATCCCTTTGCCAACAGAACGGACCTTGGACGGCGTCAGCATGACACCCGCTTTTCGGGGGAAACTGTTAGAAAGGCCCAAGCCCGTTTACTGGTTCTTCCCTGCGCACGAAGACACGTACTACCGGATGCCGCACGTCGCAATGCGAGAGGGTGAATACTCACTGCTGGCCTGGTTGGCTCCGAAAGATCCAGACCAACTAATTATGGACTGGCTCAAGACCGGTCAGCTTGTGCGGTTTGAGTTGTACAATCTGGACAGTGATCCTGCACAACGTATTGATCTAATCGAAAAAGAGCCAGAGCGTCTGGCAGCGATGACGCGTCAGATGCGGGCCTTCTGGGAAGAGATCAAAGATGACAGTCCGTACTGGGATAGCTGGAAAATGAAGTGACCAGTCAGTGACATGGACTCATTAGAATGAAACAACTGGGCGACTTAGGCTCGACGACATACTAGTCGTGGCACCGGAATGCAAAACGCCGGCGCAAATGCGACTGGCGAACGCGATGGCACGATAACGCGAAATGGCAACCGTGTTAGCGGGAGCCAGATTGTTCGGTCAGGCATGAGTTTGTTCGCGTGCGTTGGCTAGTGAACGCATGAAGGAAAACTGCTGTTGCGTGTTTTTTTGAGAGTGACCTTACGAAACATGGCCTTTGCCGCGGCCACATCGCGTTGCGCGGTCACTAATGCGAGCTGAGCTTATGTTGCCAAATGTCGGCGATATGATTCGGACGGAGGCTCGCGGAAGCATTATTCCTCCGACATCGCTATCGTATTCCGTCCTACTCATCCTTCCGACTTCGAAGTAAATGAATCAAGCCAATCTTGCAAAGGCCTTCCGCGAACTCCATTACACGGGTCGACCTCTCGTGCTTCCGAATGTGTGGGATGCCCTCAGCGCCCGCGTAATAGAGAACGCTGGGGCGCTTGCCATTGCAACCAGCAGTGCAGGGGTGTCGTGGGCGCTTGGTCGGTCTGACGGTCACGGACTCGCACGCGCCCAAGCGATCGAAGCAACCCGGCGAATAGTCGGCGCGGTTGGTCTTCCCGTTTCGGCTGACATCGAGAGCGGATATGGCGACGGGACCACGAAGGACATTGCTGAGACCGTCGAAGCGGTCATTGAGGCTGGAGCGGTGGGAATCAACATTGAGGATGCACCTGGGCGTAACGGCGATCCATTAGTGTCAACGGAAGAGCAAGTAGGACGGATTCGCGCGGCACGGGCCGCGGGTGAGGCTAAGGGTATCGATCTCTTCATCAACGCCCGCACGGACGTCTTCCTCGCCGCTGTGGGCGATCCGGAAAAGAGGCTGGAAGCCGTCATTCGGCGGGCAGCCAAATACCTTGAAGCCGGGGCAGACAGTATCTTCGTCCCGGCCGTCACCAATCTCGAAACCATAGCAGATTTGGTTGCCGGAATTGGGGCTCCCCTGAATATCCTGGTAGGACCGGGTGCACCCAGCGTGGCAGACCTCGCCAACCTCGGCGTAGCTCGGGTGAGCCTTGGATCCTCGGTAGCGCTCGGAGCCTACGGCCTCGTCCGTCGAGCGGTGCAAGAAGCGTTGACCGCCGGCACCTACGAATTGCTCGACGAGGGTCTTTCTTTTGGTGAAGTAAACGCGCTTTTCAAGGATGAGTAGCTCCAGCGACCTAAGTTTCTCGATCGACGAGATGTTGGCCAGGATGTACGCGCGCGACTCGTCCGCTGACGGACTGTTCGTTACGGGCGTAATCACGACGGGGATTTATTGCCTCCCGTCGTGTCCAGCTCGAAAACCAAAGGCCAAGAACGTCGTGTTTTTCGCCAACGAGGAAACGGCTGTCAAGGCCCGCCTTCGAC
>CBDTVC010000259.1:0-5093 GCA_965363925.1 uncultured bacterium
TCATTCCGGAAACAGGGTCGACAGAACGCTCGGCAGTCTTGTCCCAATACAAAACAGGATTGGCGCGACCGTCAGAACCGGCTTCAAATTCGATTCGAACAGAAGGGGAACGAGGCGGTTCGGGAATCACGTAGCGGTCTAGGACACCATTTCCGTTACTGTCCTCACTGGGATCGAGTAATCCATTGAAGTTATTGTCTTCACCAGAGTAGGTGCGCCTGGCCCAGGCCAGATTGTTTGCAAATAGGGTTCGGGATTCGTCAGTGTCGACAGGCTTCCCTGCGGGTCCCTGGAATTCATCTGGCTTGAATGCGGCCACAAAGGCAAACGTTACCTGTAGCGTGTCGCCAGGATTTACGCGGGGAAAGGGGCCGATCGGCGTTAGGCCAATCCAGTTTCCGAGGGAGACTTGGCCGTCGGTTCGAAGGCGATCAAACCAGTCCTCTTTGGCTGAAAGGTACTCCGGCGTAGTGTTGAAATTAGCTGGATCCGGAAAGGCCCTGCTCATCCGCTGGTATTTTGCATTGTCCTCCGAAGGGCGAGACAGCTCAGTGGTTCCACCGGTAAACGACCACCACCGCGGATTTACAAACGGTGCAGTATAACCATCCGCAATATACTTTTCCGCCTGGTTCGGATGGAAGAAACGCTTCTGGCCACTGCGCGTGTCGCGCCATTCTGCACCTAGAAAAGATATGCCGGCATAGGTGTTCGATGTCTCCTCGGTACCACCAGCGTTAAAGGCGTAAGACGTGTTGAGCGAATCGATAAAACCGACACCGCCTTTGTTGAAGAAAGCCCCGCCGGTATCGTTCGTGGAATTAATATTTCTCACAACGAGGTCGTGGTAAAGTCCGACGAAGACTGAGTCCCAGGGTGCGTCGCTCACATTCACGATGTCAAAGTTGACGATCGCGAAATACTCGGTAAAAGGGAAGTTCCAAGCATGGGTTGTCATATTAACATCCGCCCCAAGTTGTCCAGCGACGTCTGGCATCAAAATCGAGGTTCCGGGCAGGAACGTTGTCGTGTCAACAAACGAGGTTTGATAATCCTGATGACTGGTGGCACCGGGACTGAACGCGTCTCGCTGGGGTAGTGATGATTGTTCAGCGATACGCGACGTTTGGGCAAACTCGTATCCAGCTTTTCCTGGTGCATACCCGGCACCGTCGGTCTGCGCGCCAGTACGCACGGTCACAAGTCCATCTGCTCGGATTGCGCCAATCCATAGGCCGGCCTCGAACAGATGCTCCACGCCAGAGTCGAGCGGGTATTCAAAAGATGGCGGCCCGGTCGGATTATTTCGCGTATTCGCCTTGCCCAGGAAGCCGGCATTCGTTACTGTGACTCCTACATTACCGACATCAATGACCGATTCTTCAAACTGCGTGGCTTGCCCGAATGCGGTTTGCGTCGGTGCTGACAAAAAGACAAAGGCGAGCCCAACCACTAGCAGCAATGTTCGTATCCGCGACACGAGGCTTTCTGAAAGATTTGGAAGCGGAGAACGCAAGTGCAATGATGGAGTTGGAGGGTAGTGGTCTGGGGCGATAGTTTGTAACACGTCGCGAAGGCTGCACGGATGGCAGGAATTCGTAGCATTAAGCCGCCGCAACCCACGTTAAGACGAGGACCGCCTGTCTATGGCCAAAAGATACAATTTTTGATTTTCAACGAGCCCACGGAAGGCAGGCAACTTATTGACAATTCACTCACATCTTGACCCGCCTGAACCTCGTGCTTGATCGTTTCCGTTATATGGCCATACTTTTCTCAAACCGTGGATGAATTTACCTGACGCATCGTGAAGAAAAGCTCATCAATATTACTTGCAGCCGTATTGACGGTGGCGGCGCTCGGATGCAGTAAATCGGGTGTTGATGGAGAGTATTATCGATACGTGACGAAGAAGGCAACCGACTCGGCGGGCACCGGCCGATTCTACTTTGGCCGGGAAATCGCCGCGGTAACTGCCCATGCCGGTGGGGCGGAGTGGATGGAGAAGCGCGACCGTGATAACGCCGAACTGCCCGACCGGCTTGTGGCGAATCTGGACCTCAAGCCCACCGACGCGGTCGCCGATATTGGCGCGGGGACCGGTTACCTCACGTTTCGGATTGCTGACGAAGTGCCCTACGGGCGTGTTTACGCCGTTGACATCCAACCAGAAATGCTATCGGCAATCTCGGACATCGTTGATTCGCTTTCAGTAACTAACGTCCATCCCGTTCTTGGATCTGCGAAATCACCCAATCTGCCTGTCAACTCGACGAACGTAGCGGTGATGGTTGCGTCCTACCATGAGTTTTTCTATCCGTGGGAAATGATGCATTCGATTTTTGACTCATTGAAACCCGGTGGACGGCTAATATTGATTGAATATCGAGGAGAGGATGAGACGATTGAATTGAGCCCACTTCATAAATTGACTCGGGATCAG
Source organism: uncultured bacterium (assembly GCA_965363925.1). Taxonomy (GTDB): domain Bacteria; phylum Bacteroidota; class Rhodothermia; order Rhodothermales; family JABDKH01; genus JAGQWL01. Next base: position 2,444 of record CBDTVC010000259.1, read on the forward strand.
GCGCGTAAGGAAATGGAGGCCATAGGGTTCACGCTCAAAGCTTCGCGCGAAATCTTGCCTCAGCAGCATTTTTTAGAATTTCAAAAACCATTCGAGTGAGTTCTTGAATATTCGGAGACTACGTGTTTTATGGGAACGTGCGGCCGCTACCCGGCCTTAATCGGCGAAACAAGCAGTCGATAGTTGAAGTGGGTATGTTTTACATCATTCAGGATGCGCCGTCGCCGCTAATTGGCTATCCCGGCGCTCCGACAAATAATGCTTGAACGCGACGATCATAGCGGTGCTAACAACAAAGACGGAGGCCTGAACGAGGCGCCGCCTTCCTTACCGAAGATCCTCGCGGTAGAGGATAACCCGGAGATGTTGATGTTGCTCCGACACATCCTTTCTGTCAATTGGGAGGTTCACACTGGGACTAATATGCAATCGGCGCTCGAAGAAATCGACGCCAATCAGTTTGCAATTGTTCTGATGGACATTAATCTCGGTACCGCAGAAACGGGCGTCGATGTTCTGAAGGAAATCCGGCGACGGCCGTCATACCAGAATATTCCCATCGTGGCTGTTACGGCCTATGCCTTGCCAGGTGATCGAGAACGTTTCCTCGAAGAAGGGTTTGATGCGTATATCGGAAAGCCGTTTACGCGACAGCAGTTGATTCGCTTATTGGATCTGATCAGCCGCGAGCAACCGTCTTAGACTACGTATCCGTTTGCGAGCTTCTTGTAAGACGCAACTTGGTCGGCGATCCAATCATCGTCGCGTCCCAGCTCTTCTGCAATCAGTTGCGCCACGACCGGAGCGGCGGCCATGCTTGCCCGGGCATCTAGCAGAAGTGCACGAGTTCGCCTTGACAGCACGTCCTCAACAGTTCGAGCCATTTCGTTGCGCACGCTCCAAATCACTTCCGATTTGCGATACGGCAAGCCGTCGACGAACCGTTCGCGAAGCGATCCGTCATCGTTTTCCAATTGGAGGATCGCTTCAACATCGTTTCCGTAAACGGACATATGGGCTGGTACAGGATCGCTGGACGGGACGGCATCATCTTGCCTATCTGAGTCCGACAAATATCCGTGCAATCGAAGGTTTTTCGTTCGTGATTCAACTTCGGCCAGTCGTCCAATTATGGCAGCCTGATCGATCGTATCCTCGGCCATCTTCCGGTACGTCGTCCATTTGCCTCCGGCGATCGTCACCAGGCCCGACCGACTAATGTGGATTACATGTTCCCTTGAAACCGATGCGGTATCCTCCTCTTCAGCTGGTGCTACCAAGGGCCGGAGGCCCGCAAACGCGCTTAGAATATCGGAGGGTGCCGGATCTTTGGTTAGATACTGGACCGCCGTTTTCAAAAGAAAATCGATCTCTTGTGCCAGTGGTTTCGGCTCAAGAGACGCGTGGTCGACTGGCGTATCTGTCGTGCCAACAACAACATGATCGTGCCAAGGAATCGCGAAGAGTACGCGTCCGTCGTCCGTGGACGGAACCATGATCGCGGTGTTGCCGGGAAGAAAGGATCGATCGAGCACAATGTGTACCCCTTGGCTTGCTCTCACCATTGGTTTAACGTCCGGATCATCCATCGACCGAACACCGTCCGTAAACACACCTGTCGCGTTTACGACGACCTTGGCTTCGATTTCGAATTGCTGGCCTGTTTCTTCGTCCACTGCCAAGACACCGCTTAGCAAACTGTCGCTCTTTGTCAGTCCCGATACGCGGACATAATTCAAGAGACTGGCACCAAGGTCAACGGCCGTTTGGGCGAGTGTCAACGCAAATCGGGCATCATCAAACTGTGCATCGTAGTAGAGGACACCTCCGCGTAAGCCGTCTGGCTCAAGTGTTGGGATGCTGGCGAGCGTTTCTTCGCGGCTAAGATTCTTCGAGTCGCCGAGCCCGAGCTTGCCGGCCAGCATGTCGTAAAGTCGAAGCCCGATACCGTAGAACGGGCCTTCCCACCAGTCATAGATTGGAACAACGAACTTCAGATTGTGGACAAGGTGAGGGGCATTCCTGCGCATCCGACCGCGTTCCTGCAAAGCCTCCAGGACAAGCGCGACGTTTCCCTGTTTGAGATACCGTACTCCGCCATGAACCAGTTTGGTGCTGCGGCTGGAGGTTCCTTTTGCAAAGTCGCTTTGCTCCAGAAGCAGTGTTCGATATCCACGCGAAGCCGCGTCAACGGCTGCACCGAGGCCGGTCGCGCCGCCGCCAATTATTACGACGTCCCACGGATCAGCGGAGGCGATACGGTCTATGTACGTTTCTCTATTCATGGTCGATTGCCAAAAGTCGTTTCCCGCGGAAAAAGTGAGGTATCCATACTAGTCAGTGGAGTCGTCGGTATTCGGAGACACCCACGCTCGGGACCGATCGACAGCACGTCGCCAATCGGCTCGATCTCGATGCTTATCGGCTCCAGGTTCGAAGCGCCGATCCGCTTTCCAGATCGATTTTAATTCATTTTCGTCTCGCCAGAAACCGACTGCGAGTCCTGCCAGAAACGCCGCACCTAACGCTGTCGATTCGTGAGTCGACGTGCGCACAACCGGGACTTGAGCGACATCCGCTTGATACTGCATGAGCAGGTTGTTGCGAGAGGCGCCGCCGTCTACTCTAACTTCGGTCAGCGGTTCGCCGG
>CBDTVC010000260.1:0-5091 GCA_965363925.1 uncultured bacterium
GAATGAGACTCGAAACGCGACGGAGAGGCTGATTTTGATTGATTGTGGTCACTGGTAGCCGTAGTTTCCCTGTTCTGCGTGAACCTAGCCTCAAGGCGAAGGTATTACGTGCCCTTTGAGGTCCCGGATGGGATCTCTTCGTGGGATTAGTAGCACATTAACAAAGCACACAGTGGAGTCCAGGCATGGCAAATGATATCGCGTCCAAGGTCACGTCGATAATAGTAGAAAAACTAGGAGTCGACGAGGCGGACATTGCGCCTGAGGCGTCTTTCACGAATGATCTTGGCGCTGATTCGCTCGACACAGTCGAGTTGATCATGGAGTTTGAGCGTGAATTCGATCTCACGATCCCTGACGAAGAAGCCGAAAATATCGCCACAGTTGGCGATGCGATCAGCTATCTCACAGAAAAGGCTGGCCAGGCATAGTACCTGACATTCCCGGTGGGTGGCTTGCCTACTGAGGCTTGACACCCACCGGATGCTTTCGCCGCCGTCGCGGCCATAACCCCCTACCCGACTCAACCCATGCGGCACAATCGAAGAGTCGTTGTCACCGGACTCGGCGCGGTGACTCCCATTGGTCTTACACCCGAAGAATTCTGGGATGGAATGATGGCGTCCAAATCTGGCGCTGGAACCATCACGAATTTTGACGTTAAGGCCTTCGACACCCAGTTTGCCTGCCAGCTCGATAATTTCGATGCTAAACTTCACGTCGATCGAAAAACAATTGCGCGGGTAGATCCCTTCAGCGTCTACGCACTTTATGTTGCGTCTCAGGTTGTTGCTGATGCGGGTCTCGATGTCGAAACGATGTCCTCGGAAGAAAAGGAGCGGGTAGCCGTTATTTTTGGAAGTGGCATTGGTGGTATGCAGATATTCCACAATCAGGTGAATGCATACAACAAAGGTGGCCCGAGCAGGCTGTCACCATTTTTTATTCCGCGCCTGATTCCTGATATCGCGAGTGGACTTATTTCCATTCGGTACGGGTTTCGAGGACCGAACTATTGTGTTGTGTCGGCCTGTGCGACCGGCAACAATAACATCGGCGACGGCTACATGCTCATCCAGCGTGGATACGCTGATGCAGCCTTGACGGGCGGATCGGAAGCTCCTGTTACCGAAATGGGAATTGGTGGCTTCAACGCAATGAAGGCACTGTCGACGCGAAACGATTCACCCGAAACGGCGAGCCGCCCATTTGATAGTTCGCGCGACGGTTTTGTCCTCGGCGAAGGTGGTGGTGCGCTCTACCTGGAAGAACTGGAGCACGCCAAAGCGCGTGGGGCAAAGATCTATGCTGAGGTGATCGGCATCGGCATGAGCGGTGATGCGCATCACATTACGGCGCCAGACCCCGAAGGCCGAGGCGTCTTTCTCGCCCTGCAATCCGCGCTGCGCGATGCAGAAATCAAACCGGAAGATGTTGACTACATCAACATGCACGGTACGTCTACGCCACTTGGTGACGTCGCTGAGACAAACGCGATCAAGAAAGTGTTTGGAGACCACGCCTACAACGTCAATCTATCCTCAACCAAGAGTATGACCGGGCATCTCCTAGGTGCTGCTGGTGCGATTGAGGCGATTGCGACGGTGCTCGCGATCCAGAATAGCCGCATTCCTCCGACGATAAACTTTGTCAACGAAGATTCTGATTGCGACCTGAACTACACGTTCAACGTCCCTCAAGATCGTGACACACGGATTGGGATGAGCAACGCGTTTGGGTTTGGCGGACACAATACGTCTGTTGTGTTTTCGCGGTACGAAGACTAAGGCAAGGGATTCTGGTGTCGAAAGAGTAGCGCGTCCGAATCTGGATCGCCTCCTTTTCTGCGACGCTGTTCAAACGCTGCAACCACTTCGATGCACGACGACGTCGTGCCGTGATTCCGCGCCGTGTTTAGTCACAGTGATTCCTAAATTCCGAGATCCCGAACAATGAGCCGACAACCCGAACGTAGCTCGTAAGCCTCAGCGAAAGATTACCTCGTCGACGAAATCTCCCTCGAGATGCTCGTTCAATTTCATCTTCCACTGCATCCGTTGCAGGTGTAGCTCGTGCCTCCACGGAGAGGAGGTGACTTTGATGAATAGCTTGTTGCCCTTTACCCAGACACTATCGGTAACGGCGACGACTTGAGGGCCAGCTATAACGCCCCACGCATCGACCATCCGCGCCTCATCCAGTTTTCGCCGGATACCCCACCGCGCTATAAGCTGGTGCAGTACATCACCAAGCGTCTGAGCCTCGGCGTTTCTGGGGCGATAGTTTTTTCGTTTTGCTTTTGTCATGGGTCTTGAGCTGGCCGGACCCATCAAGATAGCGAAGGACCGTGCGAATGTCGCGAGCCCAGCGGCCGTCGTGAATGAATTCCTACTTCACGTGTACCAGCTTGACAGTTTGGCGCTCTTCGCGCGACTCAACCTGCACGAAGTAGATTCCCGCGCCCAGGCTTGAACCGCCAACGTCAAGCGAAAGCGTACCGGATGACGGTATCGGGCCATCGAATAACGTGGAGACCTGCCGACCAACCGCGTCAAACAGGCGAACCAGAACTGGTCCGGATTCAGCAGTCGTAACGGTGAGTCTTGTTCGGTCTTGAAACGGGTTGGGATATGCGTCTTCGACGACCAAAATCCCCGAAGGATTTGATTCGGATATGTCGCTTGTGTTCAGAACCACAGCCGGGATGACCCACAATTCGTGGCCGCTTATCCCGTCATCGGCAATGAAGTAGACATTCCCGCCACTAAGGAATACGTCCCTCGGATTACTGGAGTTCGGCCCCAGAGCGAGGTCGATTAGCAGTTGCGTTCCGTGTTCTGTTCCATCAGAAACCCAAAGCTCAAAACCGTGTTCAGCGTCCCAACCGCGGAATAGCAGTTGCTGACCTACCGTTCCGAGTATCTGAGTCTCGCCCGTTCCGGAGACAAACTGCTCCTGCCGGTCTCGCACCACATCCGCAATCTGGGTCAAAGAATCGTCAGACTCGGAAAAGGCAAACAGCCCCCGGCGACCTGTATTCCAGTCCGAAAAACCCTCAAAGAAGACTGTATTTCCGGCAATGTTGACCTGAGTTATACCATCGGGATCCTGTACGTCTATTCGAGCAACGAGGCGTGTCCCGGCAGGGGAACCGTCGGTCCGATACAAACCGTCTGGTATTCCCGGTCCACCTTCGCTTCCGAAATAGGCAACATCCTTACCAAATGCACTTGCGCCCGATTCAACCTGAATCAATGCCAACACGTCCGGTTTGCTCGTGTCAGCAACCGCACGGATGGCACCAGCGCCCGAGAATACGAGCCGGTTTCCGATGGTGCCGAACACTTTGTAAGGGTCCTCAGCAACCTGAACGTTGTAGGCCTGTCGTGTACCGTCGGTCGTGCCATCACTTAGCCATAACCGCTTGGTTGTTCCGACGCCCTCCGTAAAGAACAAGCGGTCATTCGTCGCATCCATCAGGTCGTCGTAATGACTTTGCCCCTGGCTTCGGGTCCAAAAGTACTCAGATCCAGCAGCCGTACCATCCGTCCGCCAAATTTCACCGTCGGCACGGTAGTAGTAAACATGATCTCCAAACTCGGTCAATTGTGGATTGTTGTTGTCCAACGAATCTAAGCGGATAGTTCCGGGACTCGTTCCATCCGACAGCCAAAGGCCGTTCGGCCGGCTCGTGATGAAGTAGAGAGCATTGCGCATCCACTCGCCGGAAAAGACCCCCCTTGGTGGATCTTCTCCCAAGTCGAGTTCCGCCAGGGTGTCGTCGGTGTGGTCGAGCCCGAACAAACGACTAGTACCTAAAACATTTCCAACACGAAACATTAAGCTCGCGTCAGTATCCCCGACAAAACGGGGATTAGACGATGCCGTCACGCCGTTCCGAAGATCCGTGACTACTTCGGTTCCAGCTATCGTGCCATCTGAGGACCACAACTCTCGACCAGATGGACCGCTCGCGACGAACCACAACTGCCCGCCCGCGACAAGAAGCTCCTCGACTCGGCTTCCGACGGGGCCGGGAAAGACGTCGAGAAAGAGGCGTGTGCCTTCTGGAGTCCCGTCTGATTCCCATAACTCCCAGCCGTTGATTCCATCATCAGCTGTAAAAAAGATCTTACCGTTGAAGGAGATTGCTTCTCCGCAATAGAAGTTTTCGCGACCCGGCCTCTGGTCTCCTAGTTGAATTGTCCCTTGAGACGTGCCATCAGTTCCCCAAATCGTGTACCCCTCTTCTATGGTCCAGGGAAAGAAGACTACAATCGAACCGGTGGAAACGAAATCCTCTGGAAACGAACCGACTGAGCCGGGCATAATATCTTTGAGTAGCCTGATGCCCTCCAGGCTCCCGTCGGTATAGAACGGTTCAAACGGATATTGCTGAGACTCGGGCACAAACACGAAACCACTGTCGATAGGAGTTAAGCCGTAGACGTCCGGGTTAGACTGCACTTCTTGCCAGCTGAATTTTCGGACAGTTCCGGCGGTAGTGCCGTCTGATTCCCAGAGTGAAATTGTAGAGCCCGAAGTGAAAAAGAACATCAAACTATCCGCGACTTCAACTTTGCGCGTTGACACATTTCCGAGGTCTGCTACTTTGCGAAACCCTAACAAGTGATCACCTGAGACCCACAAAGCCGTCTGCCCTTCACCTTTACGCACGACATACAGTGAATCACCAAATACTAGCGTGTCGTAGAAAAATTCATCGGCGTCCTTACCAAAATCCACTTTTCCAGTGCCCGCAGCTGTGCCATCCGAATACCAGAGCGCGTCCTTTCGATCATCACCGTACGCCGCGAAGTAGAGTCTCCCTCTAAACTCGACGGGATCGCCGTAGATTTTTGTATCGGGCTGGGACAGCTGTACGGCCTCGAGCGTGCCATCTTCAAACACCCAGAGTTGCTCTTCGTAATCCAGAAATGCGATGTTTTGATTAACGGCCATGAGCCGTCTGAAGAAGCTGGAAACCTCACCCACTCTGTGATCCAGGACTAGCGAACTTGCCCCGGAGACTAGATCGTAACGCCAAATCTCTTTCCCATTCTCCTGCGTCGTAGCGGCAAAAACGATCGA
>CBDTVC010000261.1:0-5075 GCA_965363925.1 uncultured bacterium
AGCTTCATGACCAGCGTCGATGCATTCGAGCATCTCTTCTTCCGAGATCTCGTCCATTTCGCCTTCCACCATCACGATGGAGTCAAGCTTGCCCGCGACGATCAGATTAACATCGCTTTCTCCGACCTGCTCAATCGTAGGGTTGATTACGATTTCGCCATCGATTCGGCCAACTCTTACCTCTGCTATGGGCCCGTCAAACGGAGCGCTCGTCAGTGTCAGGGCAGCTGATGCACCAACTGATGCGACGACATCCGCGTCGTTCTCATCGTCAGCCGAAATGACGTAGCAGATGATCTGAACCTCATTTAGGTAGCCGTCAGGGAATAGCGGGCGGACTGCTCGATCAATAAGGCGACACGTTAGGACTTCTTTATCGCTTGGGCGGCCTTCTCTCTTGATGAATCCGCCAGGAATCTTCCCTGCGGAAGAAAACTTCTCGCGGTAGTCAACGGTCAAGGGAAAGAATCCCTGTCCCTCTCTCGCTGAATCCATTACAACGGCGGAGCACAACACCATTGTGTCTCCAAGACGCGCTACGACCGCTCCCGACGCCTGCTTGGCTAATCGGCCGGTTTCTAGATGTATGGTCCGTCCTGGGGCGAACTCAATTTCATGGGTTGTCGCTTCTGACATATTCTTCCTCTTTCCTATCAACTGTTCTTTTCTGTTCTCGTTGAGATGCCGCTCGTTGCGTCATCGCTTCTTCTTTATGCAACTGGTCGTCGACCACGCTGCTGTTTTCTTTCAATCCTACAATCCTCTGCCATCGGAACCGCATATTCCACTTGGTTCTGGTTAGCCGCGTAAACTCTCGAAACCCAAATTACCAGAGACGTCTAATTATGTATCCCGATATGGGTTTGAGGATGCACCATCGCCAGGTTCATCGTGTTGTCGTTGCCGAAAACGATACTCCAAATGGTTGCCCGTGTCAATCGGCGGCAAACGTCGGTCCCTGTCACCTAGGCGAAATCAATGGATGAATCTGATCCCATCCGACGATTCGTTTCTTGCAAACAAAAACGAGACCGATGACAATAACAGGCTAGCCGGTATCACATGGTGACCGTAGCACTTCGGAAATCCAATCGTGCTACGCGCTCAAACAACCTGCAAAAAACAAGACGGCACCGCAATGGGTGCCGAATCGTTCTACTTTCGTATTCCGAGCTTTTCAATGATCGCACGATACCGGGTGATGTCTCGGGCCATGAGATAATTGAGGAGTTGCCGTCGCTTTCCAACGAGCTGCAACAAGCCACGTCGTGTTGAGTGATCTTTCGGATGTGGCTTAAGATGTTCAGTGAGCTCAGAAATTCTCTTACTGAAAATTGCTATCTGAACTTCTGCCGAACCCGTATCTGTTCCGGACTTTCCGTGCTCCTGCACGAGGTCCTTTTTAACTTCTTGGGATATCATTAATCCTCTTTAGATTATACCATGCTAAAGAAGAACACCGGCCGGGCCGGTTTCAGTTGCTCACGCAACGTGATGTTCAATTCTTAACAGCTGCGGTTACGTTGTTGGAATGCTTCGTAAAACGGTCGTGTTTAATCGACTATTATACGGATTTTAGGGCTTTTTTACAATTGTCCAGGTCTATCGACAGCTGATTCACTAAGGCTTCGATTGACTCAAATTTTCGCTCGTCTCTTAGGCGGTCGACGAATTCAACCGTTAGGCGTTGGTCGTAGAGGTCGCCATCCCAGTCCAGGAGGTGTACTTCCTCTGTAATCACTTTTCCGCCAAAGGTCGGACGAACACCGATATTCATCACCGCAGGCATCCGAGTCAAGCCGTCTGTAGACGCGAGAACCGCAAACACGCCACTTCTGGGAATAATCGTATCTGAAATGGCTCGCATATTCGCGGTTGGAAACCCAATCGTTCTGCCTCGTCCATCGCCGCGGACGACGATACCGGCGCGGTGGTAGCGCCGCCCAAGCATGCGCGCGGCGAGTGCAACGTCGCCCCGGTCACTCAGTGCGGCACGAATCTCGGACGAGGAAACAGCCAACTGCCCTTCATAAACCGCTTCAACCGGAACAACGTCAAAACCCAACTCACGCCCGATAGAGCGGAGCATGTTTTCGTCTCCTTCGCCGTTGCGTCCAAAACGATGATCGTGCCCCACGACGATAGTGTGAAAACCGATCTTCCTATAAAGCATATCCTCCACAAAACTGGCTGCACTCACGTGTGCAACGGACTCATCAAATGGAATCACAATCATCTCGTCGACCCCAGCCGCATGCAGCCGCTGGGCTCGCTCGTCGAGCGTCGAAATTTTAGGTATTGCCTCTCGACGAAGTACTTCTCTGGGGTGCGGGTCAAACGTGATTGCCGAAAGAGTATCACCGTGTTGACGGAATGATTTCATCCGCTGAACAATCTCAAAGTGTCCAAGATGCACGCCGTCAAACGTACCGACCGTCACAACGCGGTTTGGTCGGGCTGTGACCCGTGACACAATTTCGTACGGAGTGACTGTCAATCGTTCATCCTCCTGTGGCCAGTTCGCCGGCAGAAAGAGACCGATCCAGGTCAGCGAGAGCCCAAGCCTCGGTGACCGCATAGTCGCCAATACTCGTCCGGCGTAATCGGGTCAGATGTCCACCGACGCCCAGCAGTTCTCCGATGTCATTTGCAAGTGCTCGAATGTACGTGCCGCTGCCGCAATGGACGCGAAAATCAACATCGGGTCCGGACTTTGAGGTTATTTCAAACTCGGATACGGTCACAATCCGGCCGGGCAGCACTACGTGTTCACCTCGTCGAGCTTTCTTGTACAACCGTTCACCCTTCACCTTTACGGCTGAATACACTGGCGTTTGCTGTTCGATTGTGCCGATAAATGTCGTTGCCGCAGTTTCGACCTGCTCTAGTGTAATCCCTGATGGATCCACTGACTTGGTCACTGGGGTTTCGGCATCAAATGAGGGTGTTTGCTCTCCCAGTCGAATCGTTCCCTCGTAGGTCTTACCGAGTTGCAAAAGGGAATCCATCAAACGCGTCGCCTTCGCCAGCATGACGATCAGCAGTCCAGTGGCCATCGGATCGAGAGTCCCCGAGTGCCCGACCTTCTTCACCTTGGTCAGATATCGAATCCGTTTAACCACTGCGAACGATGACAGTCCACTTGGTTTGTACACCAAGATCAAAGCGGGCTTATCGCTTGGCGGCAATACGGGATAGCGGATGATTTCTACCGTGGCCGGGTCTGGTTTTCTCGACATCAGATTGTCAATCAGACGGTCAGTCAGATTCTGGTTCGTCACCTGGCTCGGTCGAGTACCGAATACCTTCAAAGAGCGTATCGATTTCCGCGGCACGATCAAGGGTGTCGTCAAGGAAAAATCTGAGATCCGGAATTTTTCGGACTTGGTGCCGAATGCGCGAACCAAGCGTACGTCGAATTCGAGGGGTTAGCGCCTTTACGTGAGCGAAGGTGGCCTCTGTTTCACCACTAGTGCCTAGTACGCTGACGTACAGGTAGGCAATCGAAAGGTCTTTCGTTACCCGGACGTTTGTAAGCGTTACAATACCTGGAATCTCATTTGAGAAATCCGAGATTAATAAACTGGCTATCTCTCGCTGTATCAAGCGAGCGACGCGCTCCTGGCGAATACTCATGATCGACCGATCTACTGAACCTCCAGGGTCCGCTTCGTCTCAACGACTACGTATGTCTCGAAGTTATCACCAACCTTCAGGTCGGAGAAGTTCTCCATCGACATTCCACACTCGTATCCGCTTTGCACTTCTTTGACGTCATCTTTGAAGCGGCGTAGTGAACCGAGGTTGCCTTCGTAGATAACGACGCCGTCGCGGATAAGTCTTGCACGATCGTTGCGTTTGATTACGCCATCGAGAACGAAACAACCCGCAATGGTTCCGATCTTCGGTACCTTGAACGTTTCGCGAACCTCGGCTGTGCCAGTTGTCTTTTCGCTTCGTTCCGGCGACAACAATCCTTCCAACGCATCGCGGACATCCGAAATCGCGTCATAGATAATCGAATACATCCGGACGTCGATTTCTTCTCGCTCAGCAAGGTGTCGAGCAGAAGGGATCGGACGAACCTGGAATCCAATAATCACCGCATCGGAAGCCGAAGCAAGGTTAATGTCGGACTCGGTGATTGCTCCAACTGCAGTATGGATGATGTTGACTGCTACTTCTGGCGTAGACAGTTTCAACAAGGCGTCTGAAAGTGCCTCGACTGAACCGCCAACATCCCCCTTAACAATCAAGTTCAGTTCGCGGAACTCACCAAGAGCGAGTCGACGCCCGATCTCATCAAGTGTGATGTGTTTGCGCTGTCGCAGTGATTGTTCACGATGAATCTGTTGGCGCTTGTGAGCGATATCACGAGCCTCACGTTCGTCGGCCATTCCAACGAACTGGTCTCCCACTTCCGGAGCTCCATCAAAGCCGAGCACTAACGCGGGTCGCGATGGTCCAACAGACTCGATTCGATTCTCCCGTTCGTCGAACATAGCGCGAACGCTACCACTGTAAATACCCGCAACAAACTTGTCGCCAACGGAGAGCGTTCCGTTCTGCACCAAGACGGTTGCGACAACACCGCGTCCCTTGTCAAGGCGGCTTTCAATGATGGTTCCAACTGCGCCTCGATCGGGGTTGGCTTTAACTTCCAGGAGATCAGATTCAAGGATGACCTTGTCAAGCAAGTCCTGGACACCGTCACCGGTAAGGGCTGAAACCAACGCGCACTGAATCTTACCACCATACTGTTCGACGAGAACATTCTGGTCGGCAAGGCTCTGCATTACCTTCTGAGGATTGGCATCTGGTTTGTCGACTTTATTGATCGCAACAACCAGGGGCACTTCAGCGGCACGCGCATGGTTGATGGCTTCAAGCGTCTGCGGTTTGACCGAATCATCCGCAGCGACGACCAAAACGACAATATCCGTCACCTTGGCTCCACGAGCACGCATCGCCGTAAAGGCTTCATGTCCAGGAGTATCGAGGAACGTAATCTTTCGGTCGTTAGGGAGTTCGACAGCGTAAGCACCGATGTGCTGCGTGATGCCACCCGCTTCACC
>CBDTVC010000262.1:0-5060 GCA_965363925.1 uncultured bacterium
CATATTTTGGTTGATGATTTTGAGGCATACGAGAATGGGAGTATTCCGGCCGGTTGGAAGATCCTGAGGGGCCGTAACCTTGTGTCGGTTTCGGCGGACCACATGAATGAGAACGAGTGGTTTTCCGTGACGCGCGAAAACGGCAATAAGGCGTTACGGGTCTATTCTCATAGAGAAGTTGCAACGCTGACGATGCCGACGGAAAGAGGAGATCCTAACGAGTGGGAATTTTCGAAAAATCCGATTCTGAGCTGGGATTGGCGTGCACTCCGACTGCCTGAAGGGGCAAACGAGAAGGAGGAAAAACTCAACGATTCGGGAATTGCCATTTACGTGATATTCGCGGTCAGGGGGTTGCTGATAAAACGTCCTGTATCGATCAAGTACACGTACAGCACCACGCTACCGGTTGGTACGGTTGTCTCGTACGGGCGTCTGAAGGTTGTGGTGGTTTCCAGTGGTTTAGATGGATTGAACGACTGGCATCACATCGAACGGAACGTCGTGGAGGACTATCGAACGTTGTTTGGGGACGAGCCGCCAGAGATTCCTGTTGGTATCCGATTGTGGAGTGACACGGACAACACGAATGGTTACGCTGAGGCTGAGTACGACAATATCGTTTTTAAGTAACGATTTGAGTAGGAGTCGTTTCGTTGCAGCCCGGGGGCGCGTATCCCACTAACCCCGTTGACAAGCTAATCACCAGGCTCAACTCCAACCAAAGGCAGAAATGCATTGCGTTCTTGTAGTTGCCGTTCAACCTATGGCAACAAACCGCGCCTAGTGCTGGCCGTTTGTCCCGTTGCCGCTGGCCGCCATCGCTAGCTCTTCAACAACCTGTGCCGGCGCTCCCTTGATCTGTCGCCAATTTCGCTCGGAGAAATTGAGGAACGGCTTCTTGTGGTTCAACCATCCAAAGTGGAGAATGTACGGTCGCACATTGAAGTAATCTCCCTTCCCAGGAAGGCGGGAAATAAACGCAATCAAAGCTTTTCGTAACCCTTCATTCGGGACACCGCGTAGGCTGTACACAAATCGGTCGGAGTAGTATTTGCATTGGACTTCGTTGAAATCAACGTCGTGATCCGTCAGCCCCGTGATGAAGTCAAGCTGTGGACTGCTGTACCCCTGGAGCCAGGGAAAGATCGGTAGTTCCAACCCGCTCATTGCCATTGCGAGACTCCATTCGCATGATTCTTCGTTACGGCCCTCATCAAGGCGGCTCCGGAAATGCGTCTCTCTTCGGCGATTGAAGTAATCGGTAGCCAACGAACAAACACTTTCTGCCAGCTCCCGGTCTTGTGCGTAAACAACGCCCGCTTGCACGCGCGGCAGGTGCGTAAGCCCAAAGCGCTTCATGGTCTTTCGTCGGCGATCAAACAAGTAGTCAACCGCAACAGCAATCCCTTTCGGCCCGCCAAAGAAGAAATCTGATCGCTCCATTCCAGTCGCCGTAAACCCAAACGCGGAAAGCTGCTTCCACAACGTATCAGTGTTACGACACCAGACAGTATCCGCATCAACGAAGAGGCACCGATCAAAAGGCATAAATCGATGAAGATTATGCTTGAAACCGATCACACTGTGGTGTTCTTCAGGGAGGTCTTCGATAACGTCGAATAACCCATCAATGCCTTTGTCACGAATTGCTTTGGCGTGTGCAGGCGGGCAATACAATGCAACCCGACGTGTCCGATCATGACGCCGCAGAGTGACGACCGACGCTACGACGTGGTGCACGTAGCGTTCAGGGCCGTACGAATGAAAGACGTAACCTTCTGTGCGAGATGAACCATTGCCATTGGTTTCGATCCGGGTGAGATGCGATTTGGCAGATAGACGGTTGGTAAATGGCATCAGGCGCGCGGCTCATGACGATCGGAAACTCGGGGGCACGCTACAAGCCTCAAATTGACTCTGTCCCGAACCAATTTTCTGGTTGGGGACAGGTAAACGCCGGATCAAGGACGACTGGTAGCGGCGGCAAGACAAAAAGATAATAAAAATCGCGATAGAGAGCCCTGTTGGACGTCCATTGCGCTTTCTGACTAGCAATTGTCTTGACGGCGTTCAGCACATCGGCGGACCATAATCAACGTTCTCACACGGCAATGTGAGGCCCCCGTTGCGCGAGCACGGGCGCAAAAACCTCTTGGACAGCATCAATGTTCCCGGAAGGGGCCTGACTCTTGATGTGGTTAGCGTTTACCCTGCCGCCATGGTCTCAGAACGCTTCTTTTCGAGCTTGGACATCAATTCGTCAAAGCCCTTCTTTCGGACGACACTCTGGAATGATCGGGCATAGCCGCCGACCGTGCTAACGTCTTTCAGAATAATGTCTGAGACCCACCACGAATTGTCTCGACTCACCAGCTTGTACACGACCGGAGTTGGTGCGTTCTTATACGTTATAGTCGTATTGACCAACGCCGTGCCGTCCTCAACGACGATATCGCCGTACGTGACTGAGGATTGATAGACCTCAAGATCCGCAACAGACTGCGATCTTACGATGTCTCCAAAAACCGTAACAAAGTGCGTCCTTTGCTCTTCCGAAAGTGGAGTCCAATGCCGGCCGAGCGCAGCGGCACTCATTGCCTCGAAGTCAATTGCACCGTTGATCAGATCTTTCAGCTTTTCCTTTTTGTCTGCATCCAGATCCCCAGCCTTCAGAACCGCCTTAATATCGGCATCTCGCCGTTCAAGCATTTCCTGAATCCCTTTCTCGGGCGCCTGGGCCGAGGCGTCCATGGCTGGCATGATCAGCACGAGCGAAAAGAGAGCGGCGAAAGCAAAAGGTCTAAATCTGTACATCTTCGAATACAATATGCGTGCAAATGAGTGACTCCGGAGGCGATCCGGAGATGTAGAACGTCAACAGGTCGATTTAAACACCATTGTTGACCATTTCAACCTCAATTAGTCAACAAGTGTGCCAGTCCTAACAGTGCTGATCAATGTCCCGGTTGACTGTAGCAGTGAAACGACACCGACATTGAAATTTCGGACAGCTTCGTGACGCGTAGCCTGGAGGATGAGGTTCGCCTGAACAGCTTTCACGAGATTTTCGGTATCACCCAAGTCCAGATCAAAATTGATCGTTTCGGTTTGAAGCCATTCCCGACTAATTCGAAGGGCCTCTTCTTGAGCAGTTACGGCGGCGCCGGCAATAATTACTTCGCGATAAGCTTGTTCAACCTGGAAGAGAATGAGCTGTCGCCCCGCATCAAGTTGATGGCGGACTTGTTCTCGCTCCGCTTCAGCCTGCCGAATTTTAGATCTTGTCTGCGCGAAGTTCAGATTCTGCCGTATCCCTAAACCCGCTTCAAAGCTCTGGCCGCGCAGTCGGTCGCCGATGTACGGGTTCGGCTGGCGATCCCGCCCGGCCGTATAGCGATACGAATACGATGCCCCGGCGAAGAGCTTCGGATACAATGATGATCGTGCCACCGCTACCAACGCATCGCGCGCGGCAAACCCGGCCATTCCTCCACGTAGCTCAGGCCGGTTGGCAAGCGCTACCTGCTGATACGTAGCCAACGAGTCCAGCACAAACGGTATTGCTTCTAGAACCTGGTCCTCAGCCTGAAGGGATACACCATCGGGTAAAAATAATTGCCTACGCAATGCGACGTGTGCCGTTGCTCGCTTTTCTTGAACCTCTACGACACGGCGAATAAACTCCTGCTCTGTGATCATGACCTGAAACAGGTCTGCGTCGTCAACGCCTTCGGCGCCTTCATCAAGCAGTCGGCGGATCTCACGCTTTGCCCGTTCGACCGTTGATCCGGCTTCAGTGGTTAAACGCTCAAGGGCATCCGTGAGCAGCAAATCGAAATAGAGTTCAGCGGTTCGCTTTGCAACCTCCTCCGCCTTTTCGTCAGTTGAAGCCCGCTCAAGTTCGACGGCTGATTGCGCTGCACGAATGGACGATGACAGTTCGCCCCACGTGTAAATCGGCTGGATCAGTGTTGCTTCGGCTCGATTAAAGGGGCGGAACGAACTCCAGTCGTTCCTCACATCTGGGTCAAGGTACAGCTGATCAGTTGCGACACCGTTCGGATTGGTCACTCCCGGGGCGGCGGAGTGCGCGGTGGTGATGTTGAACTCGGAAAGAAACCGCGTTGCCCGGGCTTGATCAGCACGCGCGGCTGCGTAGTCCGTTTGTGCCGACCGTTCCGCAACTTCAGGACTTGCTTCAAGTGCTATCCGCACCGCTTGTTCAACGGATACGCGGACGGTGTCTGTCGACGATTGACCGAACGCGTTAGCCGGAAACGCCAGAACGGCGAGCAGGAAGAGAGATGGGATTTTTCGGATCAATGACAACAAGGTCAAATGCACGTTGGCTGATACATGTTGTTCTGTGTCGAGCACCCAACCGCAAACAACCGTTTAGTGCCTCGGGTATCCAGAACGCTGAATTAGTCGAGTTGGTTCAAATGGCTCCGGGCAAACAACAATGATTCTTTTGTCGACGGACGGGGAGTTGATCGTCCAGACAAAGTTACATGGACGAGGAAGGAAATGCCCTACCCTCAAATTAGGACGCTGCTGGCGAAGAGTGGACTGACTTAGGCGCAGTTTTCCAGCATTTCGGTGGCGCAATTTGACCGCTGGTCGGTCAGATTGTGCGATTCGGATCAGTTCAGCAAAACCGAGGCTCTGCGATTGCTAGGTTTGTTCGGCTCTGCCACCTTTTCTAGATGGTGATTTCGGGGTCAAGTTTTTGCAATCACGGACCATCATGTAGTGGTTATAGCAACTCTTGCGACTGGTGAGCAAAATGACACTTCAGTGGGAAGCAACGATAACGCGCATGTTCCAGAATTCAATCTGGAAGTGGTCAGGTCGCGGCTTTTTTGCCGGAGTCACACTAGGGCTCGCCGTCCTGACGTTGACAATTCAACTGCCGCGCGTGGCCTTTGCGCAGGAACTGATCGAAGATTTCAATCGACGCGAGGTCGGTTCCGAGCCACATTTGCTCACGTGGTCTGATAGCTCGATCGTTTTTGCCGCTACGACGCAGGAGAATGGGAAAGAGATTTGGCGTTACG
>CBDTVC010000263.1:0-5033 GCA_965363925.1 uncultured bacterium
CTACGCTCGTCATCGACGATATCAAATGAAAGTCGCAACTTTTCGCCAGTCTTTAGTCCGATAATCGGTATGTCAGACTCTTTTGGCTGCCGGTGTAGCTGGACTGTGGCTATCTCAGAACTGGTTTCGATCAGACCGGGAATAACGTATTCGTTTGGCTGCTCAAGTTGCCTCACCCTCCGTGGAGTGCGATCCCTCCGCTCACCGTCCACCTTCGGGCCCGTACACGCAGCCAGATTTGCCATCAATAGCAAAAGAATGCCGGACACAACCCATCTCCAACTGGAAATGACTAACAGGTTCAGGTCTCGTTCGGAATGTCTGCTCGTCACAGGTCTGATGGTTAGTTGTTGATCCACAAAATGGTTAACTGGTACTTGGTTACGGGCAGTAAACTCATAATACTGCTCACGGGTTCATTCCGTTATGGCCGAAACTGTTCCGCAAAGTTGATGCGATCGCGCAAGAGATCATCGAGACCGGGAGAGCTATTAGAAAAGTTGGTTGCCAGCGACTCACGATAGGCAATTGCAGCCCGATCAGGTTCGCCGGCCAGCAATAACGCGTCGCCCTCCCGCTGTCGTACAAATGCAATAAGTTCATCGGCGAGCGCATCATCGAAATCTGCCGGAATGGTCAGAAGGCCAAATGCCCTGGCTGCCAAGTCATATTGACTGTCATTCATTCCATAAGTACCACAGGCCCACGGCGAAAGAGTCCCAGAGGGATTGTCGCACGCAGGACCAGCCCCGCGATATAACAGACTTATGTCGGACGAATCCTGAACTCCGATTTTTCGGACAATGACGGATGCCCGCGATGCCCGGGCGTAAGCAGGCAAGGTCCGGAGGACCTCGTCGTATTGAGATGCCGATGTTGGAGCAAGGATTTGAGCCGCATCAGCCGCCAAGACCTTCATTGCAACTTGCTCGCCATCATCAACAAGGTCGAAGGCCTTCCCCGGATTGTTCTCGGAAAGGGCGACGCGGGCAGACAAGTAGTCAAGTGCAAGCGATTCGTCTTCCGAAGTTGCAAGTAATGATTTAGCACGAAGCGTATCGCCGTCGGCCAACACCATTACTACCTTGCGGAAGATTCTTTCGTTTGGAGAGATATAGTGCGGGCACACGCGTTCGAACAGTGAGGGCTCTGAAAATCGTGCAATGGCAAGTGCTTCCGAAACAGAGTCTGGCCTGACGCGATCGAGCAGATCGGCAGACCAGGCGCTGGCGAATTGTACCAAGTCATTATCTCTACCAATGCTGACGCGCCACGTGCCATACCGTTCTTTGAATTGCTCGACCCCTAGTTCTCCAAGCAGGTATTTGGTAAACGAATTTGCGACCGTGTATGAAACCGCACCTCGTCCGGACCAAAAACCTACAGGATTCATGGTTTGCAGCGCGGCTTCGGCCAGGGCACGGTCAGCGCCCGGCAGATTCCGATAGACGGCCGCCACTTGCAAATCAGCTGACGGCAGTCCGTTCGGAGCTTCTAGGGCACCGGCCATGCCCTCAACAAGTCCGATTGATAGGTTCGCGCGGAGAATCGGAACCCCAAATTCGCGGCCAAATACATGTACAAGTTCGTGTGAGAACGACGATTCGTGCTGATCCGCAAGCATGTGAATCTGAGGCCTCGACAGCCAGACAGGAGTTACGCTGGTTCTGCGAGATCCCGTCAATCGCCCCTTCGTCTCCTCATCCGGATACAAGTAGACGTGAATGCGTTCCTGCACAGAAATATTCAGAGCTAACCTTAATTGGTCATACCTATACTCCTGTAGTGCAATAGTATAGGCTAACTCATCATCCGTGAATTCATCAATTGAAAAATGTGTGACAAAATTGGCAGAACCTTGCTGCTCCGACAGGGACTGCTCGATCGACCCATATGACGTCGCGATACCAAACCGACTCGGAAACAATGTCGCCGCGATGAGGAGCGCCCCAAACGCCGCCTGTGCGATCGTTCTAACCATGCCTCTGCGCGCTCCATCGACAAGGTCCCGTGACACCGAGGCAACCAACCCAGCCCACAACAACGTCGAGATCCGAAAAACAAACAGCGCCGGGCGGATGGACAACTCCTCATCGTAAATCGGACCGAGGACCGCACCAAAGACATGGTTGAAGGTGTAGAATTGCGGGTGGAACCCCAGATCAACAACCACCGATACGATCAACAGGACGAGTCCCGTAAACCCGAACGTGGTTCTTGGGTACCGAACAGTCAACGAGAAGAGTTGAGCCACGGGCAAACTGAGCACCACCGATGGGATGACAAATACCACATACAGTAGGAGGCCCTGCCAGTAGGCGCAGTTGGGTTGCCAAATGACTGACACAGTTAGCGGCAGGAGCGGGACGACGGCTAACATCAAGCAAGTCGGAACGAGTTCCTGTATTGTAGCTCCCGCGCGGAAACACGAAACCGCCGCTACGCCCGTAGCGAAAAACGCTACGGTCGCAACGACGGCTGATGATTCTGCATGCAACAGTCCGAAGACCGGAATGGGCAAAAGCGCAATGCCCGTTGCCAGGTAGACCAACCCGAGTATCGTCAGCGCTCTAAGACTGCGCCGCGAAGTGCCAGGTTTCGGAAATTGCATTGACGAAATTTGACTGCGTCTGGGCAGTCTGTAGTACCGAAAACGCCGCTATCGCAAATTGAACAGGGCACCGACCGACAGGCCTTCTCTGAGCTGCAGCTTTGTTGTTATATCGGCATCGTAGAGCGCGACCCACTCGAAATTCACGTTCAGCCAGTCGTTCACCTTCATGGAAATTAGGTTGGACCAATTGATGTCGGGATTTTCTAAGTCCTGGAATCCAGCAAAAATTCCGAGTGACGACTTGTACGTGATGTTCTCGGCCAGCTCTTTTTCAAAGTCCGTGCGGCTTTCCAAACCGGCCTCAACACGCACTGTCTCGTCCAGTGCATTGCCATATCGCTCCCGCAGTCCTTCCTCAGTGACGAATGTCTCCTTAACGGCTACCCCAAAACGCTGGGAAAGGAACGGAGTGATCTGACGCGTGAGCCCAACGGACTGGGTCAGGTAGCCTGGTGAGAAAAGACCTGATACTCGAGTCTTTGTATCCGTCGAATAGTCGAATCCGTCCAGAAACTGCGTAAGAAGTGAAGCAGAGAATGTCGGATGCCAGTCAGCAAAGAAGCCCTGACCAAGATATTCCCAAGTCGTAGAGGCCGAAATAATGTCTTCAGCTTTTCGCAGTTCTTCGTCATTCTGCGAAATCCCGCCGAGGCCCAAGCGGAATTCGTGCGTTTGCTTCAACGTCTCTTGAGTCTTCTGTGCTTTACCATCCAACCCAAGGGTGCCTGAAAGGGAATTGATACCTCCACCCTGCCAATTTTGAAACCCAACTTGCGAAGCGCCGACACGGCCACTAACGCCATTGTACCATTTGCCAAGAATAATTTCCTCTTCGGCGTCCTGGGCAAAACTAGTGGGGACAAAAATTATCAAAAGTGCTAGCCAAGCGAGGCACTGCCTTCCGAGCTGGTATAAATTGCTCATTGTTTCCTCTCAGGAATTATAACGATCAGGTTGTAAAAACGTCGCGACCGAGACGCTCTTGAATCGAGAGTCTTCTGCGGCGTATCTGTTGGAGAAAGGTGCGGCTAAGCGGTGGACTTACCCAACAGTAGAAAGCAGACGCCTACGGTGGTTGCGAATGGGGCGTCATGGTGCTACAAGTTACAAATCTCGGCCCAAACTCTCATCTGCGTTTGGGTCAAAAAAGAAGCGGCAAGCTCTACGAGCTTACCGCTTCACTGGCGTTAGCCAGAAACACTACAAGGGCGCGAACAGATTAAACCAGTTCCCGCATTGTTGGTGGGTTAGGACTCGTTCTTCTTGTCCTGAATTTCAACACGGATCTCCTGTGCGATAGACTTCAACTCCTGCATCGACTTTCGGATACGTGTACCAGCAGCCTTGTTCTCCTTGACATAAAACTTATCAAAGTCGTCTTGAAGACTGTTAACGAAGTTTTGGAGACGCTCGAATTGTCTGCTCATCGTGTACCTCACACTTGCATTTAGAATGCTATAAAACGGTTAGAAAAGGCGCAAAAAAGCTCCCAGGACGCCAAAAACTTACTACAAAGCCGTTCGGCAAACAACCGAGAACCCGCCAAATCCGGCCAAATTGAGTTTCTTCCTACTCAAAATTTGCGCGCGACATCCACTTTCCTTCCATTTCAGCCATTTTAAGCCCTTTTGGGTGAGTCAGAAACAATCGGCCCCCATGAGAAATGCGCCCAATTTCATCGAAATCGTAAAAATAATCTTGGCCATTCTGGCTGTCCGAGGCCAATCTGAACTCAGACGAAGCTGAAAACTGACCATTTCGTGGAAACACAATGACATCCCAGCCGGATTCACGAATCAGGGCGTTTAGCACTTCGCCAGGAGACACTGACCGTGTCGCGCCTGCTTCGTTGGCGAGTGGCGCCAGAACAGGGATTACACCGGGCTGAGCAACTGATCGCAGCCATTCAGAGCGGATACCGATTTGGCCCGTCGAACCATCACGTTCAATCGTACCTCGATCTGCTCCAGAAATGCCCACGGCCGCCACACCCGACTCTGTTAATTGCGCTACTATTCGCTTGTTTGCCTCTACAACGATGCGTTCGATGTCTTCGGCTAGCTCACTCCGTTGCGCTTCCGATCGAATCGGATAGTCGAGGGCTTTGCTTTCGACAAAACGCTGTATCGCCTCATCTGGATTCTGAAGAACAATACCCGTACGACCGAGCGAATGCCAGGTGGTCAAGCTTCGCGCCAAGTCGTTGATAAAAATTGTATCCGACGCGTGATACGAGTCGATGTAGATAGCGTAGGTGTTACTCAAGGGGAATCGCTTGATTGGGGGCGTCGGATCGGAGGAGAACATCGATCGCAATGCCCGACGACACAAACATTTATGGACGGCAATGCTTCTTACTCGTCAATGTTTCTGAAAGCGATGTTTCTGAAAGCGATGTTTCTGAAAGCGATGTTTCTGA
>CBDTVC010000264.1:0-5031 GCA_965363925.1 uncultured bacterium
CTTTAGTAGTATTTTTTTAAGAACAATGCGATGACGGAATTATGCAGCACGAAGAACGGATTCAATTGACAACTCGAATGGGCTTAGGGACGGTTGCCACGATCTTTGCAGTACTTTTCTTCTCCGCGTGTGAAGGCGTTAATCTTACACCTCCGGCGACTGGACCCGAGGACCAGATTATCGTTGTTACGGATTCAGCAAGCTGGAACGGAGTGATCGGCGATGCACTAAGAGCAGAGCTTGGGCGCTACGTACAGACGTTGCCTACGCCAGAGTCGGCGTTCGATCTGATCCACCGTGAACTAACCAGTCAACGCCAGCTTCGAGACCTACAACGCAAGAAAAACCTAATCTTCGTCGCGTCGCTTTCTGACTCATCTGCTGAGTCCAGATTTCTCCAGAGTGCTTTTTCACCGGAAGCGCTGGATGCCGTTCGATCCGGCGACGGCGCCGTAGTTCCAAGGGACGATGTTTGGCGCAGGATGCAGAAGGTCTATTACGTGGCTGGCAATACGCCGGCCGCCGTCGCCAGGACGATAGAGACGAACGGATCCGACATGTTGGATGCTCTCAACGCGCTAAGCAGACAGCGTGTCGAAATCGATATGTTCCGTAAACAACGCCAATACGACAAAGAGGCTCTCCTCCTTGAGAATCATGATTTTACGGTCAAGGTGCAGCACGACTATCACATCGCCACGGATACCACGGATTTTGTCTGGCTTCGACGCCTCATTGGCAGCGATACCTGGCGAAGCGTTTTTGTCCACTATATCGAAGGCGGAGACCCCTCTCACATTTCTGCCGATTGGGTATTGGCTCAGCGCGATTCGCTTTCGCGCCGATACTTGACAGGAAACGCTGGCGGGTGGGTCGAAGTGGATCGACGACGCCCAATGGAATTTCGTACAATCGAATTTCTTGGCCGATATGGACTTGAGTCACGCGGATTGTGGCAAATGGTTGGACCGGATGAATCCGGTGAGGTTGTCCAGTATGGAGGCGGCGGCCCTTTTGTGTCGTACACCTTCTACGATGACGATTCGGGGCGGCTATACATGATTGACGGAATGGTCTTCGCGCCCGGTTACGGTAAGCGTGTCTTCCTGCGACAAACGGAGGTAATTGCTTACACGTTCAAAAGTCGCAAAGAAGTGGATGCAACCGACGCAAATGGATTGACCGCTTCGCTTGTGACCGTTGGTCGCTAAGTGTCGCGGATGCAAGATTCCGATAAACAAGATCAGGTTCCATCAAGGTCACCACCTATTAAAACATTGCGAACCGTCAATCCCCTACCTACAGCTCTATTCGCTTTGCTTATTGCTTTGGCCGGATGTTCAACGGTTGCCGATAGCGACGTAATCCTTGCCGATAGCGTTTACGTCGACGTCCTGGTCGACCTTCATTTGCTACAGGCGCGGTTTGACGAAGGTGCGCCGGTGGACTCGCTCTTACGGCTGACAGTTCTACAGAATCATGGCGTAGACGATCAATTGCTGAATCTGACGACACGGTACTATTCTGACAACCCGGACGAGTATCTGATACTCTACAACAAAGTGATTGATCAAATCACAGAAGAACAACAAGCGCTTGATTAGTCGGCGGCATCAGCATTGAGTCGTTCTCCGATTGCAGTAGGCCTTGTTGCGCTCAGGTCTTGGCTATATTCGAGAATATCCTCCTTTACCATTCTGTTTCGCTCCTCTTCTGGGCGGAACTGATCGCCATCCGTCCGAAGCGAGTCCGGCAATTGATCTCGAGGTGTTGGCAACTGCCAAACATCTGCTCCGTGAGTTTCAACGCATCGATCACAGTAACCACACGAGCGGCTGTACGCTTCTCCAAAGTAGTTCAGGATGTAGCGGCGCCGACAAGTTGGCGATTCGAGGTATTTAAGCAACTCAGCAAAACGTCGCACGCCTTGGTCACGCCCGCGGCCAACGCGGTAATACGCACGGCGTGAACCCGACGATAATAGACGCCGGCGAACAATGAGGTCTGCCGCCTGATAAATAAGTGCGGCTCGCGATGGCAAACCATCACGTCCGGCCCGACCGGCTTCTTGATAATACGCCGACAGGTTCGACGGCAATCCGATGTGCAGGACTAGTCGCACATCGGATTTGTCAATGCCCATTCCAAAGGCATTGGTCGCAACCATTGCGCGGGTACGTCCGCAGAGCCAGTCAGATTGCGATTGTGCTCTGGCACGCCGAGCCATACCGCCATGGTAGTGGGACGTCGGGATCATGCGCAATGACAACCATTCAGCCCACCATTCCACAGAGCGACGCGTCATACAATAGATCACAAAACTGCCTTCACAGCTCTCGATAATACGTTCGACATAAGCTGTCACCGTTTGAACCTTCGATGCACACCAGTACAGGTTTGGTCGATCGTATCCCGTCACAACACAAACTGGTTTCCGCAACTTGAGGATTCTCTTGATTTCGCGTTGCACCGCTGGACTCGCGGTAGCCGTAACCGCCAGACGAGGCACTGGAGCTGGAATGGCCTCGGTAATTCTACGGTACATCGGACGGAAGCTATTACCCCATTCCGAGATACAATGCGCCTCGTCTACCGCGATAAAACCAATTTTCAGTCCACTTATCAGTTTCGAGAAACGAACCGTATTCAAGAGTTCTGGTGATACATAGATAAACTGATACGCTCCCGCAGCCGCATCTCTCCAAACGCGTTCTTGTTTTGACGCCGGGATTGAGCTATTGAGCGCGACTGCAGCTACACCGCGGACACTCAATCCGTCAACTTGATCCGCCATAAGGGCGATTAGTGGCGACACGACAATGACAGTTTGGCCCAGAAGCAATCCGGAAAGTTGGTAGCAGACCGACTTACCGGTTCCCGTTGGCAAAATGCCAAGTGTGTCATTACCCGAGATGATCGAGCGTACCACCTCCCACTGGCCGGGGCGAAAGGAGCGATGGCCCCATACGGATCGCAATAAATCCAACGCTTCTTTCTCCTTTCCTTTCATCTGATCCGGGTAGTGACGTTAGCTGGTGAAGTTGTCTTTCGTAAATTGATTCACATTCCTTTGACTTGGCGACCAAGGATAGCGTCAAGCCAGCAGTGGCGAGCCTCGATTGATATCGGAGCAGCCATGGCGATTCACCGTTAACCATCGATTGCAAGCAAGCATTTGTCCCCCCGAGTCTCCGTCATAATCGTTAACTGGAACGGACTGCCGCTACTGCAGCGTTGCCTGCCATCCGTGCAGTCAACTTTGTATGACAACTTTGAAATCGTGGTGGTCGACAATGGATCGACGGACGAATCGGTAGCCTGGCTGCACAAACAAGTGAATGTCAGCGTTTTGGCTCAGGACACCAATCTGGGCTTCTGCGGTGGTAACAACGTTGGCATTTCGCAGACCAGCGGCGAGTTTGTTGTGCTGCTGAACAACGACGTGGAGGTCGAACCCAGTTGGCTTGCAGAGCTCGTACAACCTGCGGTCGCTGATTCAACGGTCGCGGCAGCGCAGCCAAAGATTCTCGACTACTTCAGGCGCGACCATTTCGAGTATGCCGGAGGAGCTGGTGGCCATCTGGACGAAGTCGGCTACCCGTTTGCTCGTGGCCGACTCTTCGACTGTATTGAGAAGGACGATGGCCAATATGACAATGAAGCCGCAATCTTTTGGGCATCGGGGGCTGCGCTACTACTTCGCCGGTCCGCGATTGAGCAGGTGGGTGTGCTGGACGATCGACTCTTCATGCACATGGAAGAGATCGACTTGTGTTGGCGACTCTGGCAAGCGAACTATAGAGTTGTGCTATCACCCACCAGCAAGGTGTATCACATGGGCGGAGCATCACTCTCTCAGTCGGATCCCCGAAAGGTGTACTACAACTTTCGGAATTCACTGCTGCTGCTTTACAAACACTCAGCCCCCCGCCAATGGCCGACAAAGTTTGCAAAACGCTTTCTGCTGGATATACTCGCGACCGTGCGCGGCGTGCTCGTTATGCGGCCAAAGGAATCTGTTGCCATTGTCCGAGCCTATGTCGATGCCCACAAGCTTCGGCGGTCATTTGATCGAGACCGTCCGACAAACCGTTCTGACGTTTTTCCACCCTCTTTTGCAGGAAGCATCGCATCCCAGTACTTCTTCAGGCGACGGAAGTTTTTCACGTCGCTTCCGAGCGGGCAGTTTCGTGAACCATTCCGCTAGGATGTTTTAGACGTACGTCACGTCGTCGACTTGTCAATTACCTTCTGGCCGGTCGCGACCAGCGCCACTGCGACGCTCACTAGCAATATAGCGGCACCAAGAAAGGATAGAGGCGTCGGTAGCTCGCCAAATAGCAGCAACGCGTACAGCGTCGCCCCAACTGGCTCCATCAAGCCAGACAACCCAAGTAACGTCGGTGAGAAATATTTGACCGCGTAATTGAAGGAGCCGTGTCCGACAATCTGCGGGCCAATCGCCATCACGGCACAGAGGACATAAATCTTTGGCTCAAAGCCCAGTAGGGGCGCATCGCGAGCCACTGAGATCACGATTGTCGTAACTGCGACAACCAGATATAGCGGTCCTACGTATCCAAGCCAAGAAGCTTTCTGTCTGACAATCCGCCCGATAACAAAGTAGATGCTGAACAGGCAGGCCGCCGTCATTGCCATGGCGTTGCCAAGCGCCGGATTGCGCACGACGGTCTCAGCTACGGCCCGATCACCGATACTAAGTACCCCGGCACCCAGCACACCCGCAACCACGGCAAGAAGTACGACCGGTGACAATCGTTCTTTTAATATGAAGTAGCTAAGTATCGCAAGGATAATTGGACTACTCGCCACAAGCACTGAGGCGCTCGATACGGTTGTGAAATACAACGCCTCAATCCAGAAGACGAAGTGCCCACTGAGCAATATGCCTGCGACACCGATTAGCAGCCAATCCTTCGCGGCGAAGGAGCGCATTTCCTTCCGCGACCGGATAAGGGCCGGAGGGAATACGATTAACGCCGCAAATATGGTGCGGAGGGTCGCGACGGA
>CBDTVC010000265.1:0-5022 GCA_965363925.1 uncultured bacterium
CGCCAGACCGAAATCTCGTAAGTCGTCCGATCGAAACACCGCTTTCGACGCAGACGTTGACCGCAGTCGAGCTTGCGACATACCCGGGCGGTAACAACGACGTAGTGAAGGTTGCTCAGTCACTTCCCGGTATCTCGCCCTCACCGGGTGGTTTTCGTAACGACTTGATTATCCGCGGCGGTGCGCCAAACGAGTCGGTCTACTATTTGGATGGCGTCGAAATTCCGAACATCAACCACTTCAGCACGCAGGGTAGCTCGGGCGGTCCAGTGGGATTACTGAACGTTTCATTCATTGATAACGTGACGCTTTCAACGTCTGCCTTCGGTGCGCAGTACGACAATCCGCTCTCTGGTGTACTGCAGTTCGACCAGCGTGAGGGGAGTCGCCGACAGTTCAGCACGAACTTCCGGATTAGCGCGAGTGAGGCGGCGATTACAGCGAATGGACCGCTCTTTAAGGGTGGTCGCGAGGAGAGCAATACAAGCTACCTGGTGTCTGTGCGAAGAAGTTATCTGCAGTACTTGTTTGAATTCATCGGATTACCGATCCGCCCAGATTACTGGGACTATCAATACAAGTTGAGCCACCGGATCAATTCGAGTAATTCCATCAGTCTAATTGGTGTTGGTTCGATTGATGATTTTGCAGTCAAGGCACCGGATGTGTTTGATTCGGATCAGCAGTCGACGTTGGATCAGTCTCCGTTTATTGAGCAGCAGACCAACACGATCGGTCTGACGTGGCGAAACCGTTTGCCGGGCAGTAAAGGGTTCATGACCACCACGGTCAGTAACAACCTTTTGAATAACGACTTCTCGCGATTTGCAGACAATGCGACGAAGCAAGGACTCTACTTCTCCAACGACTCCCGCGAGATGGAGACTAAGCTTCGCTATTCTCTGAATTACTTCACGAACGGTTGGGAGGTCGCAACAGGTTTCAACACGCAGTTGAGCGACTATACGAATTCGACGATTGACCTGAACTCGGGCTTCAACTACGACACGGACATTTCCTTCGTTAAGTATGGTTTATTTGCGAACGCGGCGCGCTCACTGATGAAGGGACGGCTGGACTTGTCGGTAGGCATACGAGCTGATGGCGATAGCTTTACGGAGGGGAACTCGCTGTTGTCCACAACTTCGCCCCGCGTTGGGGTCTCGTTTCAGGTGCTTGACGGGTGGAAAATCAACGGGACAGTCGGTCGCTACTACAAACTTCCGCCGTACACAGTTCTTGGTTTTCAGTCTGGCGGAGTTCTTGTAAACAAGGATGCAGACTACGCGCGCAGCGATCACTTCGTATTGGGAGTCGAGCGGGTTCTCGGCCCTGCGAGCAACCTTAGCCTTGAAGGCTTCCTGAAGCTATACGGCAACTATCCGGTTTCGGTAGCTGATCAAGTTTCGCTTGCGAACAAGGGCGCCGGATTCGAAGTGCTCGGAAATGAAGACGTGGAGACAGTTGGTAAGGGGCGTACGTATGGGACGGAACTGCTCTTCCAACAGAAGCTGACGCGAAATTTCTACGGCATTTTCTCGTATACGTTTTTCTTCAGCGAGTTCAGTGGCTTCGACCCCGATGTGTTTCAACCTTCGCTGTGGGATAGCCGACACCTCCTTTCGTTTACCGGCGGGTACAAACTCGGACGAAACTGGGAACTCAGCTCACGCTTGCGGTTCGCTGGCGAGTCGCCGATTGTCCCTGTCAACCCCGATCTGACGCTGGCGGCCTACCCGCAAATTGTCCTGGACTACAGCAGGCTTGGCGATGAACAGCTGGCGACCTTCAGCCGGCTCGACGTCCGGATTGACAAGAAGTGGAACTTCGCTCGACTGTCGCTCGACGTTTTCCTTGACTTAGAAAACGTGTTGGGCCAAACGTCTCCGGCGCCACCGCAGTATGGATTGACGCGGGATGAAAGTGGTGTGGTGGTGAATCCGCGAAGCCTGTTCATAATTGATCCGGATGCAGGCACGCCGATACCGACGATCGGTATTGTGCTGGATTTCTAGTCGAACCCGCTCTGCGGAATCGTTCGGATCGTGTCAGGTTGTTTGTCTGTTTTGCGCATATGGACTTACCCGGCTATGTCGGTCGGTGTCCTTTTCTTCCGTAAACGATCGTGAAATCTGCACTCGAACTCCGGAATCTCTCGCTCATCATTCTCATAGTGAGCTACTTCATTGTTGTCGGCGCCGATATTTTCGGTCAGGCAGCCATTTCATGGACGGTTTTGGATGAGCCGCCGCGCAGTCTTTCGATGTTCCAGGGAGACTACGTTTACGATAGTAGCACGTTTTGGAAGGTTGCTACTACCGCACCGCTCGTTCTCTTTTTTCTAGCACTGCTCGCAAACTGGAAAAACTCACGACGCCGATTTATTGCCGTTTCGTTTGCTGCCTACGTAGTCATCAACATCGTTTCGTTTGCCTATGTATTCCCGGAATACCTGGACATCGTATCGTCGACGTACAGCAATACTGTTGATCCGGTCCTCCAGAAACGGGGTCAATCGTGGGAAATCCTTGCTTTCGTACGGTGGCTCGTCGTGGTTGGGTTTGGCGTGCCGCTTCTCGTCGCCCTCTCGATAGCTGTGCCAAATCGCGATGAGTTCGAAGCCTAACGATTGAGCTAGATGACCGATACGTTGCCCGACGCATCAACCCGAACGCTGCGATCGCCGATCTTGGCCGTGATTCCGTCTCCTGATGACAAGACAGCCCTCGGTACCGAGGAGGCCGTCCTTCCAATTCCCATTGCGGTAACCAGCACGGTTTCCATCGCAGCGGGTGTTGATACCTTGATGAACGGATGACGTATTGCACGCTCCTCGACGATATCAAGGTGGTCACTTGCTATTTCGAGACCGTTCGGACAGAATGACGTGGCGTGCAAGATCGCACCCGGTCGCTCAACCGTGAACTCGTTTGTGCCCACTTCGTGGCGGATCTTGCCGTCCCAGTTGAATCCGAAAAACCGGGCCTGGACCGGTGAGGGATCTTCGCGCTTTATCACGCGATCAATGACAACGACCCCCGGTATGTTATAGAACACGACGACTGTGCGGACGACTGATGCGATGTTCAAGTCAACTAGCCTGTACGGCTGCGATGCGTCACTTGACCACATTGCATAGTCTGAGTTGTGCTCGCTCGAGACGATCCGGGCAGTCGATTGTGAGGCGTTCGTACCTTCGACTCCGTTGTGATGTTCGTGTCCCTTACCGTCGATCAGAATTGCGCTGTGACCTTCGGTGAGTCGCATCTTCCACGCCGGATCTGCAAAGGAATAGGGTGGTCGGTACGGATCGGTTATGAGTTGCTCGCCGAAACACTTTACAACGATGCTGTTGCGATCCGCGTGTTCATGATTGGCGGGGCCGCCACTTCTCATCGCGACGACAAGATCATCGCTTTCGTAACCGGTACGCGCGACGACCCAGTCGAGATCGGACTCCCAGAGGGTAGGCTCGGCGGACGCAGGTGTCTCCTTTACGGCGCGATCATAAAAGAACAGAGACCGCATGTTTGGCGTGCCGGCACGGTTCTGTGCAAACCACTGAGCATGGCCGGAGTCGAATGTCGATGCTATCCAGAACGGAACAGCCGTTCGTTTCACGCTGCCTTGCAATCCTGTTTTCGGATTTCCGTTGTCGCCGAAATTTACAATGTCGGCGGGGTCCGCGGTCGTTGGCAATGACATATTTAGCAGATACTCTGCATGTCCCTCCCAGTTGATCACGTCGTACAAGTCGAGCTGACGCTTTCGCTTCAGCACGACCATTGCCTGGATGAGGTGATCGGATGTGTAATTCGCGTAACTGGCACCTTCGTGGTACGAACCGTCAGGTTGATAAATGTCACCAAACGCGCGAATCGTTTCGACGCCAAGCCCAATCCATTTTTCTGTAAGCTGCGAATCGATTCCAGCGTCCGCGAGTGCGAGTGCGCCGATGATGAGTCCGCTTGCGGGAATCGCCCGAAGATTAGTCGTCTGCGTAATCTCGGGACGCCGGTTCATGTCAGTGAAATTGCCCGGACGCAGAACCGTGATCGTACTCTCCGGGTCGAATCGCCAGCCGGAGACCTGTCGCGGATTGGCGATGTCATAGAGTGAAGCGTAGCACGGCGTACATCCGCGTTCACCCATTGTCACTAGCCACTGCCGTCGTTCGGCGTCGCTTAACGAGTCGCCGAGCCAATCGGACGTCAGTGCAATCGCAATTGCCGCGGCCGGTGCACGCTGCACACCGATGACGTCATCCCCGTCGATGAAGTAGTCCCACTTTGGAAATCGAAGAATCGTTCGAATACATTCCTTCGCAAGCTCACCGGCATCTTCGTCGTCGGTAAGCAAGAAGTGCAGCGCCAGTATCTCGGATTCACGTGCAAGCCGCGGAAGGTCCGTGATCTGGTCGTTTAATCGGACCTCCGATTCGATGAACCGTCGGAGGTCGTCGCGATCGACCGCATTCGCGTCGGCCTGGACATCCGCAAAAAAAGTGTTGTTCGAGTACAGGTCGCGAAGGTCCGCCAGCTTTTCGGGACCAAAGAACAGGCCATGTGCCAGGCGCCCCGTTTCGGAATGCGCGAGGATGCTGCTACCGTCCTCGGTGAGACGTGTCGTACTGCACGCAGACAGGGCCATTCCAATCGGAGCGGATGTCAGAAGTTTGATGATCGATCTACGGTTCATGTCTTAGTGCTCGCGTTATTGTGCAGCGGTCGTTGCTTCATGCCGAAAATCTCGAACAGATTGCAGCAAGGCAATCCCGGCAATCGCCGCGACTGCCGCAACGATCCAGACCACTGAGTAGTCGATCTGTGCAATGCTATTGACCGAACTCCAGTCAACGCCTGGGTTCAGCCACTTGACAAGGGCCCCTACAAATAGCAGCGCTCCGGTTCGCCCGATGGCGTAGAAGACGTTCACCGCTCCGGTGAGCTGCCCGATCTTGTCGGCTGGATACCGGTCAGACATAAACGCTTTGTGGGTAACCTCGAGAATCATGTCCCCGCA